>NZ_JBHWZS010000109.1:0-25462 GCF_042728155.1 Streptomyces sp. NPDC060209 | reverse complement strand
AAACGGGCCGGCGGGACTCGGGGGTGCGGTGTGTTCGGTTGGGCACTGGTGCGGTTGTGGGCGGCGGCGCGCGCGGAGACGTTCCCCGAGCCCGCGTCGGACGGAGCCGGCACGGCGCGCGAGCGGCTCCTGCGGCTCGCGGACCGGCCGACGGAGGAAACGCACCGGGAGCTCTGCGGACTCGCGCCCGACGCCCTCGACGGGCTGCTCGGGGACTTGGTCCTGGTGGCGGCCGGCGCGGGCGGCGACTGGCATGACGTAGCGACGGCCGGAGCGCTCGGCGAGGTGCTGGACTGCGCCTCGCTGGCCGCCGCCCAGACGGACGGGGCCGTCAGGGCGTTGGAGGACGCGCTGCGGCGGGAGGCGCACGTACTGCGGGGCGCCGCGGCCGACCTCGGTTGGCAACGCGAGGAGGCGGTCCGCCAGTTCGGCCACGCGACGCACGGGCCGCAGCAGCGTGCCACCGACCCGGCCGCGCTCCTCGGCATCGTGGGCCGTCTCGCCTCGGCCCCGGGCGACGAGTCGAGGTCAGACCCGCGCGCCGAGGTAGCGCGGGCCCTCGCCCCGGCGAGGGGCCTCGGGTACGACGCCGCCGTCGACGCGGTCGAGCACGCCGTCGACGTCCGGTGGTCCGCCCTCGACACGGCAGCCGAAGCCTTCGCCACCTCGGACCCCGAGCGCGCCGGAGCTGTGGTGGAACACTGGCTCGGGGCCCACGAGCCATCAGGAAGCGGGGAGTTGTGGCGCGCGTGCGCCGGGCGGTTGCTCGGCACCGCGGACGACCCGGGCACCGCGGTGCCCTGGGCCGAGCGCCTGGACCGAGCCTTCGGCGGACTGCGCGACCCGGACGGGCTCCAGGAACTCCTGGTGCTGCTCTACGAGAAGGAGCGCAGGCCGAACGCGGTCGTCGAGGTGCTGACGCCCCTGCAGGCGAGCCGACCTGACGACCCGCACCTCGCGTACCGGCTCGCCTGGTCCCTGCGGCTGACCGGGGACGCGGCCGCCGGGGCGCGCCTGATCCGGCCGTTCATCGCGGACCCGGTCGGTCCCGACGACGAGCAGTTCGTGCAATTGCTCGCGATTCTGCTGCACGAGGCAGGTTCGCCGGAGGTGGTCCGGTGGAACGGCGTGCTGGCCGCGCTGCGCGGTGACGAAGGGCTCGCGTCCGTCATGCCCACGGCGGGGCGCCCGGCGTTCGCCGGTACGCTGCCGCTCGCGGCTCACTTCGAGGACGGCACCCTGACCATCGATCCCGAGCGGGCGGCCGCCCTGCCGCCCGGACAGCTCCAGGTCCATGTCACCGCGGCGATGGTCGCGGGCAGCCCCGAGGGCCCCGAGCTGCTCCGCCGCCTCTTCGGGGACTCGCCCGAGCACGCCGCGCGCGTGGCCGAACTGCTCGGCCTGCGCCCCGATCCTGGGCCGCAGGAGCCGCCCACCGAGGCCGACCTCCTCGTTCACGAGGGCGAACAGCACTTCGGCCGACAGGAGTTGACCGAGGCGGCCGAGTGCTATCGCGAAGCGCTGCGCCTCGATCCCGACCACGCGGCCGCGCTGCTGTGGCTGGGCGACGTGCACTTCGTGCGGAAGGAGCACTCCGCGGCCCGCGCATACTTCGAGGAGTCAGTCGCGGCCGGGGAGACCCCGATGGCCTGGCGCTTCCTCGGTGATACGCTCCGCAACCTTGCCGAGCCGGCCGACCGGGTCCGGGCCTGCTACTTGCGGGCGCTGGAGCTGGACCCCGATTACGGCGGCGCACGAGCGGCGCTCGCCGCGCTGGGATCCGAGCAGCAGGCCCTCAGTGACCAGGGCGACACGACACGGCCGGACGCACCCGACACCACGACGTCCGACTCCCGTTCCTCCGTGCGCGCCGCCCTGCGGCGGCTCCGCCCCAGGGCGAAGAACCCTGCGGCGGCACCACCTCCCCCGACACCTCCCGCCCCCGTGTCCGCCACAACTGCGACTCCCGCTCGCTCCGCCGCTCCGGACGACGACCCCACCGACGCGAACCGGCTGTCGGCCGCGGGCGTACGGTCCCGGCTGCCGCAGCATCTCGAATCGGTGCTGCGCGCACGTGAGCCGGGCATCGCGGAACTTCTCGACGCACTGCCCGATGACGAGGCCATGGCCGCCTGGCAGGCGCACTGGATGCCGGACCGGCTCGGCCCCGCGCTCAGCGCCCTGTCCGTCCTCTCCTGGCAGTGGAACGCGAAGGCGGGCGACACCGGCCGGGCCCTGCTGATGGCCCGCCGGCAGGTGCAGATCGTGCGGGGTCTGCCGTGGCAGTGGACACCCGACGACGCCCCCCTCTTCGCCGGCCGGGCCCTGCTCCTGTCGGACGCGCTTGGTACCGAGGCCGCCCTTCTGTCCGACCTCGGTAACTACACGGAGGCACTCGCCGTCCTGCGGGAAGCCGAGGAGTGGCTGGAGGTGGACCGCACGGAGCGGGAGCGGACCGGTCGGCCGCTGACCGGAAAGCTGGGCGGCGGCCGCGTGGACGACGACCCGAGATCGTCCCTGTACCGGCAGCTCGCCGCGACGGCGGCGGATGCCGGGGACCCGGACACCGCCCGCCACTACGACGACCTGGCCGGGGCCCGCGAGGCAGGTGACCCCACCTCCGACCACATGCGCATCGCCCAGTTGTGTGCGGCCGCGCTGCTCGTGCTGCGTGACGACGGGGTCGCCCCGTGCTTCTCGTATCTGGACGACGCGTTGCCGCTGGCCGTACGGGAGGCGGGCTGGTCACCGGTCGAGCACGCGCTCGCGCTGGTGCACCACACCCGGGCGCGGGCCCTGGCCTCCCTCGGCCTGCACCGCACCGCACTGCGGCACCTGGCGCAGGCCCGGCAGCACAACTCGGGCAACGCGGACCGGCTCGCCGGGGACTGGATGCGCACCGCCGAGTGCCTCGCCGCGCGCTCAGGCCTCGGTGATCCGCTGGAGGCGTACGAGAGGGTGCTCCAGCTGTCCGGTGTGCCCGGTGCGGGGCCCGGCGACGACCGGTTGGTGTGGCGTTCGCGGCACAGTGCGGGTGAGCCGGTGCGGATCGAGAACGCGGCGCGGGCCTGGCAGGCCGTCGTGCCGATGGCGCGCGCCGCCTGGGCGGCCGGCGAGGCCGGTACCGCGACCGACGTCCTCGAACTGGGCGTCGAGCTCGCCGACCTGGTCCGGGCCGCGCAGCCGGACCCAGAGCTGCGCCGGCGCCTGCAGGACGAGCGCGCCGAGGTCTACGAGCTCCTCGTCCGCTACCGGCTCGACGGAGGGGACGGGCGGGCCGCGTTCGCGGTGACCGAGCGACTGCGCTCGCGGACGCTCCTCGACTCGGTCAGTACGGCCGCGCTGCGCCCGCCGGACGGCGTCCCACCTGAACTCCTCTCCAGGGAGGCCGCGTTGCTGCGCGAGCGCACTGCGCTGGAGCAGGCATCGCGCACCGACTGGGCGCGGATGCACACCGTACGGGAGGAACTGGCAGGGCTGTGGTCCGTGCTCGCGGACGGGCAACCAGCGGCCCGCGAGTACGCCGACATCCGTTCCGGCACGGCCGTCACGGCCGACGCGGCACTGGAGCGGCTGCGCGGGGAGCGGGTCGTGGTCGCCTCGTACGCGCGGCTCGACGACGGGCGGCTCGTCCTGTTCACCCTCGACCCGCGGACCGGGACCGCGGTGACGCCTGTCGACGCGGATGGCGAACGGCTGCTGGGATTCGTCGCCGACAACCTGGGCAGTGCGGGGCAGGTGCGGGAGATGGCCGAGGACCTGCCTGACCTGTTCCAGCAGGTGCTCGCCCCTCTCGTGGCTCCGCTCGCCGACCGCCTCGGGCCTGGCGACACCGCGCTGATCTGCCCGACGGGCGCCCTGCACCATGTGCCGTTCCACGCCCTGTCGGGGGACGGCGGCCCGCTCCTCCTGGAGCGCAACCCGGTCGCCTATCTGCCCAGCGTCTCGCTACTGCGAACGCTGGACGGCCGCAGCCGGCCGGCCGGGCACGGCGCCGTGGTCGTCGGCGACCCCGGTGGGGACCTGCCGCATGCCCGGGACGAGGCGCGGCTGCTCGCGGGACGGCTCGGCACGGAGCCGCTGCTGGGCGCGGAGGCGACCCGGGAGCGGGTGCTCGCGTCCATGGCCGGGGTGGAGGTGCTGCACGCCGCCTGTCACGCCTCGTTCCGCTCCGACGATCCGCTCGGGTCCGGCCTGCTGCTCGCCGACGGCCTGCTGACCGGTCGGGACATCCTGCGGCAGGACTGGCACGGGGTGCGGCTCGCCGTGCTGTCCGCGTGCGAGACGGGGCTCGGCGACGTCGGCCGCACGGACGAGGTGCTGGGCCTGAGCCGGTCGCTGCTGTTCGCCGGGGTCCGTTCCCTGGTGATGAGCCTGTGGCGGGTGCCGGACCGCTCGACGGCCGCGCTCATGGCGGACTTCCACGATCTGACCCTGGCCGGCGAGCCACCCGCCGGGGCACTGCGTACCGCGATGCTGGCGGCGCGCGAGCGGCCGGGCGGCTCCCGGCTCGACCAGTGGGCCGCCTTCTGCCTCGTCGGAGACTGGCGGTCCCCGAAGCCGGAACACCGCACAAGGAGCGTCGTATGACGGACACCCCGACACCCCTGCCCCCGTCCGGTCCCGCCAGGGGTGTCGCCGCCGGTTCGGCCGCGGGGCTCCCGGAGGGGTTCGAACTGCTCGACATCGTCGAGCCGACCGTCGAGGAGGACGAGCCCGACCGCTCCTACAGCGCGGTGGACGAGACCACGGTGCGGCTGCTGCGGCGCGAGACCAGGATCGGTCTGGCCCGGGGCCCGGTCACCCGCACGGACACCGACGATCCGGCCTTCCAGGGCTGCGACATCCCGCTGATCTGTGTCGTGCAGACTCATCCCGAGTGTCGGGTCAGCTGGTCCCGGCTCGTGCTCAATCTGTCGCCTACGCCGGACACGACGATCGCGGACATGTCGCCGGTGCTGGTCGAGGGCGAGGTCCCGCAGGAGATCGAGACCACGTTGGGCGCGACCCTCAGCTTCAGCGTGGCCGGGACGCCGCTGGGGGTGGAGGCCGGGCCACAGGTCCTGCGCCGCCGCACCGTGTACTGCCCGCGGATCACGTCGTCGGGGATCGGCTTCACGACGGCGTACTGGGACTTCCGTGCCTCCGGCCAGGAGTTCCTGCACGTCAACGAGGAGCTGCGGCTGCTCGTCCGGGCACCGGCCGGACGACCCGTCGACGCCCGGGTCACGCTGCGGGCGCGAATCCTGCCGCGTGGGCTCGGCCGGTTCGTCCGGGTGTCGGGCAAGCTGGGCGGCCTCGACGGGCTGTGCCGGCTCGGCTGAACCGGCGCTCCGCCGAGGCCGACCGACCGACGGCCGACGGGGGTCGGCACGAGAAGCCGGTTCATGGGGGCCGGTCATCCGCGGGTCGGATCGACAACTGATTTCGCACCGGCCGGTGGAGGTTCGAAAGCGGTGCTGAGGGTGCCGGGGGCCGTGGGCGTGCGCTGACCGGTGCCCGCGACAGGGAGGCGTGCCCCGTCGTTGGAGGGGTCGACGTAGGTGGCGAACCACGTGTCTAGTCGCGCGGCCAGCTCATCGCGCACGGATGTGTGAGCGGGGTCGGCGGCGAGGTTGTCTCTCTCCCCGGGGTCCTGGTCCATGTGGTAGAGCTCGTGCGGGCCGTGGGGATACCGGTGGACGTACTTCCAGCCGGGGGTGCGGATCATACGGACGGGGCCGTACTCGTCGTAGACGACCACCCGGTCCCGGGCGGCGGACTCGTCGCCCTCTCCGTCGAGGAGCCCGGCGAAGGAGTCCCCGGGCAGGTGCGGGTCGGGCTTGTGGCCGAGGCCGAGGTGCTCGACGAGTGTGGGCAGTACGTCGTAGTGGGACAGCAGGGCGTCGCACGTCCGGCCCCCCGCGATCCGGCCCGGCTGGGACATGAGGAACGGCACCAGCACGGAGCTGTCGTACATGTTCTGCGGGAAGGTGCCGTTGCCCTTTCCCCAGATTCCGTGGTGGCCGGCGTTGAACCCGTTGTCGCTGGTGAAGATCACCAGGGTCGACTCCGTGAGTCCCAGGGCGTCCAGACGGTCGAGTACGCGGCCGATCGCGGCGTCCATGGCCGTGACCGCGGCGAAGTATCCGATGAGTGCCTGCCGGGTGTCGCTCTCCCCTCCGACCGGTGCGCCGTTCTCGTCCACCGGCTGCCAGGGGTGGGGGGCACCTTGCGGGCACGTCTCGAATGCGCAGTCCTCGTACAGATCGGTGTACGCGCGGGGGTGCTGTCCCTTCCACGGTTTGTGGGGTGCGGTGAAGTGGAGCGAGAGGTGAAAGGGCTCCGGACGGTTCGACTCGCGTTCCAGGAAGCGGCCGGCGTCATCGGCCAGGGCGTCGGTGAGGTAGGCGGGCTCCGGGACGCGGTGGCCGTCCCGGTACATCGGAGCCTCGTAGTAGGGACCGCCGCCGCTCTCGTGCGCGTACCAGTGGACGAAACCGCGCCGGGGCCGGTCATTGGCTCCCAGATGCCACTTGCCGCTGAGCCCGAGCCGGTATCCGGCCTGGGCCAGGAGGTCGGTGAAGAGCAGGCGTCCGTCCAGGAAGTCCAGTCCCGTTCTGCCGGCGTGGTGGTACGACAGCCAGTCGTGCACACCGTGCTGTGAGGGCAGCTCTCCGGTGAACAGTGACGCCCGCGCCGGTGAGCAGACGGGCGAAGTGCAGAAGAAGCGGCCGAAGTTGACGCCGCTCGCGGCCAGAGCGTCAAGGCGCGGGGTACGTATCTCGTGGTTGCCCGCGCAGCCGAGAGCCCAGGCCCCCTGGTCGTCGGAGAGCACGAGCAACACGTTCGGGCGGGCGGGATCACGGCTGGCCATGGACGTCCTCAGCCTTGAGCGGGGTGGGCGGACCGTGACCGGCACGGTGTGCGGGAACGGCTGATCAGGGAATGGCGGAATCGTGCTCGTCCGCGCCTGACATGTCAACCATCACAGCCGATGAATGCGCCATGAATCTTCACCGTCGAGATGTGCGTCACCCGTTAAAACCGGGCAGAACGCGATTCATTTGGTATTCATTCGCATGATGAGTCGTTGACTCGCCCATTCTCAGGTCTGAATCATGTGGTCAGGTTTTCCCCACTCCACCACCGCCTCCCTGCCCCCTGTTCCTGAGGAGTGCTCCATGCCCGACGCCGGCTACCGCGGATCTGCCGCTGAGCGTTCTCCGCACCTCACCCGCCGCACCCTCCTGGCCGCCACGCTCGTGGCCGCGGTGGGCCTGACGACCTCGGCCTGCGGTGCGGGTGCCACCGCGCAGGGGGACGGCAAGTCGTTCACCTACTGGTCGATGTGGAAGCAGAACGAGCCCCAGGCCAAGGTTCTGGAGGCGGCCATCAAGCAGTTCACCAAGGACACCGGCATCACGGTCGACGTCCAGTGGAAGGGCCGCCAGGTCATCCAGCAGCTGGCGCCCACGCTGAACACCTCGAACGTGCCGGCGGACCTGGTGGACTCCCCGGACCGCTCCGCGTACGCCCAGCTCCACATGACCGGTCAGGCGCTCGACCTGACCCCTGTGCTCAAGACCGCCGTGCCGGGCGAGAGCGGCACGGTGGCCGATGTGATACCCGCCAAGTACCTGGACCTGAACACGACCGACGGCGTGCTCTGGCAGATGCCGTACGAGGTGATCCTCAGTCAGCTCTGGTTCGACGGTGGCGCTCTGCCGGACGTCGCCGCCAAGCCGCCTGCCACCTGGGACGAGTTCGTCGAGCTGCTCGACGCGCGCAGGAAGGCGCGCGGTGACGGACCGCTCGCCCTCGACGCCGACGTCCCCGACTACGGCGCCTACTGGACCTACTACGCGGTCGCGCGCGGTCTCGGTGACGGGGCCTTCGGCAAGGCCGTGGCGGACCACACGGGTGCGTCGTTCAGGACGGACGCGTTCATCGAGGCGGTCGAGCACGTCGAGAAGCTCGTCAAGGGTGGCTACTTCACCAACGGTTACGACGCCTCCAAGTGGCCGTCCGTCCAGCAGAAGTGGGCCAAGGGGAAGTCCGACTTCCTCCTCCTGGGCACCTTCGCCCCCAGCGAGACAGCCGAGTTCGCCGGCGATTCCTTCACCTACCGCTCGTTCCCCTTCCCCGCCTTCGGCCCGTCGGGGGACACCTCTCAGGACATCTACCTGATCGGTTTCTCGATCCCCACGAAGGCCCGCAACAGCGCGGCCGCGCAGAAGTTCATCTCCTACTTCCTCGCCAAGAAGCACCTCGAAGGCATCTCCACACAGGCGAAGAACATCACCCCGCGCAACGACATCGCGGCCCCGCCGGAGCTCGCCGACGGGCAGAAGGCGCTCAAGACCCGGAAGGTGGTCAAGAGCCTGGACGGAGTCAAGGAGACGGCGGCCGACTGGTACACCAAGGTCTTCCTGCCGCTCAACACGAAGTTCATCACGGGTCATCTCAGCTCGCGCTCCTTCGCCGAGAAGCTCGCGAGCGACTCCGCCACCTACTGGAAGTCGGCCTGATGGCGGCCCCCGCGGTCGTCGGTACGACCGAGCGGCGACGGGCCACCCGGGTGAGCACCGGCGCCCGCCAGAGTCCCTTCCTGGCGCGCCGCCGCAGGCTCTTCTGGCCCCTGCTGCTGCCGGCCGTCCTCGTCTACCTCGTCTTCTTCGCCGGCCCGTCCCTCTACACGTTCTGGCTCAGCCTCAACGAGTGGGCGGGCGCGGGACCCATGACCTTCGTCGGCCTGGACAACTACCACAGGCTGTTCGTCGACCCGGTCTTCCGCAGTGCCTTCACCAACACCCTCTGGATCATCCTGGGTGTGGGTGGTGCCACGTTCGCTGTGTCATTCGGGCTGACCATGCTGCTGCGCGACATGACGGGCCGCAAGGCCGCTCGGTCGATCCTGTTCTTCCCCAACATCGTGCCCAGTGTCATCCTGGCGATCCTGTGGGGCTTCCTCTTCCAGCACGACGGACTCGTCAACGCGGCCGGCAAGGCCGTGGGCCTCGAACACGCCCCGAACTGGCTGGGCCAGGAACACCTCTTCCCGGTGATCATGGCCGGCCTGGTCTGGACGTCCACGGGCTTCTACACGACCATCCTCATGGCGGCCGTCGACCAGATTCCGCAGGAGCTCTACGAGGACTGCGAACTGGCCGGGGCCAACGCCTTCCAGAAGTTCCGCTATGTGACGCTGCCGCTCATGTGGGACGTGGTCGGAGTCTGCGCGGTGCTGTGGACCATCACCGCCGTGAAGGTGTTCGAGTTCATCTACGCCTTCGCCGGAGCGGCCGGACAGATGCCCGACACGGGTGTGTGGAACACGGCGCTCTACACCTACGGAGAGGCGTTCGCCTCCGGCGGCATACCCCGCTACGGCTCGGCGGCGGCCAGCGCCGTGGTCATGCTCGCCCTCGTGGGCGTGCTCGTCGTCCTCATCCGCCGGGTCATGCGCCGCGACGCCGTGCAGTACTGAAACCCGCGCCCCCTCGCCGTACCGCCCCGGAGGTCACCCCGTCATGGCCATCAGCACGCCGAGCCGGTCGTCCGGTTCTCTCAGCCGGCACATCCGCCGTGCCTTCGCCGCCCGTTCCGCCGGGGTCGTCGTGGTGTGGCTCTTCGCCGCCTTCAACGTCCTGACCGGAACATGGCTGCTGCTGTCGTCGCTCAAGAACGCCGACGAGATCTTCAGCACCCCCTGGCAACTGCCGCAGATCGCCCAGTGGGGCAATTACGCACGTGCCTGGACCACGGGCCTGTTCGGGCAGGCGGCGTTCAACACCGTGGTCGTGGTCGGCGGCACAGCGGTCGTCACGCTCGTCCTCGCGGCACCGGCCGCCTACGCCCTCAGCCGTATCACCACCCGGTTCAACGGCGGCTTCACCCTGTTCTTCGCCCTCGGCCTGGGCATACCCGCGCAGGTGGTGATGCTTCCGCTGTTCGTCGTCATGAACAAGCTGTTCCTGGTGGACAGCCTCTTCGGCCTGGTCGTGGTGTACGTGGCCACCTCGCTGCCGTTCGCCGTCTTCTTCCTCACCGGCTTCATGTCCACCCTGCCCGTCGAACTGGAGGAGGCCGCGGCACTCGACGGCGCCTCACCCTTCCGGACTTTCTGGCAGGTCATGCTTCCCCTCGCCCGGGGCGGAATGGTCACGGTGCTGATCCTCAACATCATCCAGCACTGGGGCGAGACGGTCTTCGCCCTCATTTTCATCCAGAACACCCAGAACCAGACGCTCTCGCTCGCGCTGCTCGGCTTCCTGCAGCAGATGCAGTTCAACGGGGCGGACTGGGGCGGCCTCTTCGCCGGCGTCACCATCGTCGTTCTGCCCGTCCTGGTCTGCTACATCTGGCTCGGCCGGAGGATCATCGAGGGAATGACCCTCGGTTCGGTCAAGTGAGCCGAGGACCGTTCCGAAGGAGACGAGAACGAACATGGGGGATCAGTGACGCCAGAGGCACACGACCTTAAATTCCGCCAGCTGGCCTCCCGGCTCCGCCAGGACCTGCTTCTGGGCACCTGGCCGGTGGGCAGCAAACTTCCGACGGAGAAGGAACTGGCCGTCAGCAGCGGCTTGTCGGTGAGCACCGTGCGCCGCGCGGTGGACGAGCTGGTGTCGGAGGGGCTCGTCGTACGCCGGCAGGGTGCGGGGACCTTCGCCCTGCCGCCCCGCGCACCCGTCTCCGACCGGGCCCTGGTGGGGGTCATGGTGCCGGACACCGCGTTCTACTACCCACGTGTTCTGCAAGGCGTCGAGGAGACGTTGTCGGCGGCGGGCGCGCGGTTGCTGCTGGCCTGTTCCGGTTACGACCAGGAGCGGGAGCACAAGGACCTCCAGGACATGCTCGACGCGGGTGTCGACGGTCTGCTGGTGGTCCCCACCCTCACCGGCCCGGAGCCCGCCGACCAGTACCTCGCCCGCCTCGCGGCCCTCCCCGTTCCGGCCATCCTGATCGAGCGCCGTGACACCTCCCTGGGCGACGCGAACGAGTACGTCTGCTCCCACCACGAAGCCGGCGCCTACGACGCCGTCCGCCATCTCTGCTCCCTCGGGCACACCGCGCTGGGTCTGGTCCTGCGGTCCCCCAGCCCGACGTCGGGGCCGGTCGCCACGGGCTTCCGCGAGGCCGTCGCCGAGCGCGGTGTCGACCACGTCGAGTTCCGTGCCTCGATGGAGGAATGGAGCCCCGCGACGGCCGACCGGTGCCTGGAGACACTCCTCTCCGCCGGGGTCACCGCGGCCGTGTGCTTCGGTGACCGCCAGGCCATTCTCCTGGAGAACGCCGCCCAGCGGTCCGGGCTGCGACTGCCCGCCGACCTCGCCCTCGTCTCGTACGACGACGAGATGGCCGATCTGGCCGACGTCCCTCTGACGGCCGTCGCGCCCCCCAAGCACCAGCTGGGCCGGGCCGCCGCCCAGGCGCTCCTCGAACGGCTGGGCGACCCGGGCCTGCCGCGCCGTCGCCTTCTGCTGCGTCCCGACATCATCGTCCGGCAGTCCTGCGGAGCCGCACCGGGACGCTCGGCTCCCGCCCCCTTCCTCAAGGAGACATCCTCATGACCGACGTACGGCTCGGACTGATCGGCGCGGGCGCCGTCGGACTGCTGCACTCCCGGGCCGCGGCCGCCGTCCCCGGAGTGAGCGTGAGCGCGGTGTGCGACATCGACGCCGACACCGCGCGGGACGTGGCCGGGAGCCTGGACGCCGCCTCCTTCACCGACTACCGCGACCTCATCGGGTCCGGACTGGTCGACGCCGTCGTCATCAACACCCCGCACGCACTGCACACCCATATCGTCACCGCCTCCGCGGCGGCCGGCCTGCACGTCCTGGTCGAGAAACCGATGGCCACCAGCAGTGAGGACTGCGCCCACATGGAACGGGCCTGCCTCGACGCCGGTACGGTGCTCTTCGTCGGGCACATCCAGCACTACCTGCCGCCGATGACTGCCGCGAAGGCCGCTCTCGACGCCGGTGCGCTGGGAGCCCCGCTGACGGTCACCGACTGGCGCAGCACCGACTACCGGCGCGGCAGCCGCCCGTCCTGGTTCTTCGACCCGGCCGTCTCGGGCGGCGGTGTGTTCATCAACATCGGTACGCACTGCGTGGACCGCCTGATGTGGCTCACCGGCCGCCGGGTGGTCGCGGCCCAGGCGGGCGCCACACACCGGGGGGAGATCGGTGTGGAGACCGATGTCATGGCCCGGCTGGAGCTGGCGGGCGGCCTCGTCGGCCACATCACCGTCACCAGTGCCCTCCTGCCCCAGCGCGACGAACTCACCGTCATCGGGGAACGCGGCACGCTGCGCGTCGCACGCGGTAGCGGCGCGGTCCTGTATCCGGACGACGGTTCGGGCCCGGTCCAGCTGGCGAAGGAGTCCCCCGACGACGTGGCGGACGCCTTCCGGGACCAGTTGGCAGCCTTCGTGGCGGCCGTGCGCGGGCAGGAGGAACCAGCTGTGCCCGCGTCCTACGGCCGCCAGGTGATCCAGGCGGTCGAGGGCGTCTACGCCTCCTGCGCCTCGGGGGCGCGGGTGACCGTCCCGGTGGAATGACCGCGTCCCCGGCGGATCCGCCGCCACGCCCCCCATGGGCTCCGACCCGTCACCTCCCGTACGCCGGGAGCGCGTAGGAGGGGACCGTGAGGCCGCTGCAGGCGTCGGTGGCGGGGGCACCGGCGACGGGGGCGAGCGTGATCCCGGCGGGCACCGTGACGGGTACGGTCCCGCCCGTGTCCTGGTAGGAGTTGGACGCGTACACGGTGAACGCGTTCGCCTCCGTCTGGCTCAGCACCGCGGGCGAGAGCTGGCCGGCGATGACACCGGTCGTGTGCGTCGGATCGACGAAGGTGTTGCGGTACGCCCGGATACCACTGAGGCCGGTGGGCTGGACGTTCTCGTAGTAGGTGATGCCCGCGTGTGTCGGGTCGTCAAGCGTGGCCACTTCCAGGACGTTGGCGCAGACGTCGACTTCCCGGAGGGTCAGGGGGTAGGTCGGATCGCTGTACACGTACAGCAGGACCGGGGTGTCGACGAGGCGGTTGGCGCCCACCGTCAGCGGCCCGTCGGAGTTGCGGACCTTCACGCCTCCTTCCGCTGCGTTCGGCCATCCGCGTACCCAGTTGCGGATGTACCGGCCGCTGACGCCCTTGAGGTATGCGGCATGGTCCCGGACGGAGGGAGTCGCGGGATCCGCGTCGAAGATGTTGGAGTCGACGTTCAGGAGGGTGTCGAACCCCGTGTACAGGCCGCTGCGGTAGTGCCCCTGGGAATCGCCGAGGCCGAGCGCGGTACGCAGGGTGGCGAGCTTCGCCGGCAGGGACACCCGGGCGGGTGACGGGTTCGTCGTCCCGTCGGACGACCGGTCGGTCCAGTTGTGGTGTCCAGGCCAGTCCTCCAGCCATTCGCTCTCGCTCAGTTCGAGTCCGACGACGTTGCGCTGGATGGACAGGCCGGTGGTCCGGTACAGACTCATCGCGACCGCGTCGGTGCTCCGGTCGCCGTGCAGGAAGACCGAATCCGTCACCCTGCTGGTACCGGTGAGGCGGTTGAGGACGAGCTGCTGGTTCGCGGGGCTGTTGAGCTGGCTGATGTGGCCCCTCGCGTCGCTGAACACGTTGCGCTCCAGGACGGCGCTGGTCTTCGTCCCGTTCACACCGACCTGGATGCTGTCGAAGAACAGGTCCTGGAGGGTGATGGTCCCGGTCCGGGTGGTGTTCGTTGCGGCGGCGGTCTCGCCGAAGACCAGACCCCCGACCGAGCCCCGGATGACGGTCGGCGTGGCGCTGTCGGATTCGCCCGTCACCGTCAGCGCCGTCGGCAGGCTGACGGACGCGCCGAGCTCGTACGTACCCGTAGGGAACCACACGTCGCTGCCGCTGTTCACGGCGCACTGCACGGCGGCCGCGTCGTCCGTCACCCCGTCGCCTCGCGCGCCGTAGGCCGCGACACTCACGTAGCCGGCCGGTGCCCAGTGTCCGCTTGCCTGTCCGCAACTGCCCGCGGCCGCCGCGCTGTCGACCTGCGAGGCCGTCCCCAGCAGGCAGGCGGTGACGACGGCTGCGGTGAAAGCCGGTGTTCTCCCTGTTCTACGCACGTGCATCCCCTTTGCCTCTCCGTGTACCGGTGATGCCGGTGACGGTGGTCGGCGACAGTACGGCGCTGTGAGAGAAGGAATCAATGCGTAATGCACTGCTGATATGGCGAAGCCAACAGCCGTATATGTGGATCCAACGGACCATTCATAGGGCATCCGGTGCTCCCAGCCGTGAAAAGCGGCTCGTCGGCAGCGGAATACTCCTTGATTCATATGGTGCGGACGGCATTGGGTGTGAGCCACCCCGAACGCCGGGCGCTGCCCGTCCAGCGCGCGTCGACGCGCTGCGCCGAAGGAGGACGCCATCATGCCCGAAGCTTCCCGCCCGTTGAACCGGCGCACGGCCCTGCAAGCAGGCACCGTGCTGGCTGTGAGCTCCTTGAGCCTGAACCTCGCCGGGGCTCCGCGTTCCGCGGCTGCCACCGCGCAGACGGCACAGGAGGTGCCGGCGGCGGACCTGGAGCAGCGCGCGCTCGCCCTGACTCCGCCCGCCTTCCTCTTCGAGACGGGCGTTCCCGCGCAGGTGAGGGCAGGCCGCGGTTCGACGCTGAGCATCAGCGACCAGGCGGCACTGTGCGGGCGGCACTCGCTGCGCTGGGAGCACTCCGCGCGGTCCACGGTGACCGTGGAGGCACCCCTCCGATTCACCCCCGACGCCTACGTGCCCGGCCGCCTGCCGGGCGCCGACCAGGCGTGGCAGGGGCTGGTCGACACGTTCTCGGTCTGGGTCCACAACGCGTCCCCCGTGGACGACGTGCTGCGCTTCGAGTTCGGCCGGGGCGGCCGCACCGACGCGTGGTTCGACTTCGGACTCGACTTCAAGGGCTGGCGCACCGCGTGGGTGCGGTACGGCTACGACATGAAGGGCAGACCGCATCCCGACATGGACACGCTGCGCCTGGTGGCACCCGCGAGCGCCGGCGTCCTCCATGTCGACCAGCTCGTGCTGAACGTGGCCATGCGTCCGGACCAGCCGGTCCGTGACGCCCAGGTCCCCTTCGTGGCCCTGGAGAGTGACGAGTGGGACAACGCGCACTGGCAGGCGCTCTACCAGTTCGACGAGCTGCTGACCCGCAACCGCCCGCAGACCCCGCAGCCGTCGGCGACGGAACTGGAGGCACTGCGGGCGCTGGTGACCCGCTACCGCGACGAGTACCTGCTGCCGGTCGGCCAGGCGGCGACGACGCCGAAGCAGGTGGCGGACCTCACCGCCCAGGTCGAGGCCATGGGAGTGCCTGCCCCGGGCTCCACGGGTCTGGGGCGCCCGATCGTCTCGTACCAGCACCAGGCCTACCCTCCGGAGATCGCCGCCGACCTCAAGACCTTCGTGAACGCGGTGACCCTGCGCGCGTGTACCGACCTGCTGAAGTCTGTGGCGCTGGCCCACGGGCGAGCGGGCGCCGCCGAACGCCCCGCACTCGCCGCCCTGTACGTGCGCATGATCGCGCACCTGCGGGACCAGGGCTGGGCCTGCGGCAGCTCACAGGGCACTGTCCACCATCTCGGGTACGACGCTCGGGGGCTGTACGACTCGGTGTACCTGATGCGGGACGTGCTCCGGGAGGAAGGCCTGCTGGAGGCGGTCCGCGCCGACATGACGTGGTTCACGGGACTGGGCCGCGTCTTCCGCGACTGGCAGGACCGCCAGGCGTACGGCGGCATCATGGACGTCTTCAACACGACGGTCCGGGGCATGCTGGCGTCCGTGCTGCTCATGGACACCGAGGCCGAACAGGTCGCCTACCTGCACGCCCTGCGCACCTGGCTCGACCGGGCGCTGACCCCGAGCAACGGGATTCAGGACGGCCTCAAGCCGGACGGCACGTCCTTCCACCACATCGGCTTCTACCCGGACTACTCCCGGGACGGCTTCACGGGCCTCGCTCCGATCGTGTACGTACTCAGCGGCGGTCTCTTCCGGATCTCCGGGGAGGCGCACGCGTCGTACAAGAAGACCCTGCTCACCATGCGGGCGTACGCCAATACGTTCAACTGGCCGCTCCCTCTCAGCGGACGCCACCCCACGGGTGTCACCGCGCTGTCCATCACCCCGTACCAGTGGGCCGCGATCTCCGGCACGCCCGACGGGACGTCCGATGTCGATCCGGAGCTGGGGGCCGCCTTCCTGCGGCTGCTGCCCGCCCAGCCGGCCACCGCGCAACGGGTGATCGCCCAGCGGCTCGCCGCTCGCGGCATCACCGCCGAGACCGCCCCCCACGGCACCTGGGCCGCCAACTACGCGGCCCTGTCCCTGCATCGGCGGCAGGACTGGCTCGTGGCTGTGCGGGGCCACAACCGGTACCACTGGTCGACCGAGATCTACGAGGGTTCCAACTGGTACGGCCGCTACTCCACTTACGGTCAGATCCAGGTCCTGGGGCGCGGCAATCCGGTGACCAACGCCGCCAGCGGATTCAGCCAGAACGGCTGGGACTGGGCCCGCTGGCCGGGTACGACCGCCATCAACGTTCCCCTGGCCGACCTGAAGGCCGACCTCACCGGCACCATCGAGGAGATGCTCCTCACCGACTCCGCGTTCGCCGGCGGTCACACCATCGACGGCCGCCACGGCATGTTCGCCATGCGGCTGCACGAGCACCCCAAGTACGACGCGTCGCACCGCGCCTTGAAGTCCGTATTCCTGTTCGACGACCGGATCATCGCCGTCGGCACGGGCATCGAGAACACCGACCGGACCCACGAGACGGAGACCACGCTGTTCCAGAGCGCGCTGAGCGACCGGACGGCCGCCACGTATGTGGACGCCGCCCCCGTCACCGCGTTCCCCTACGAACGACCCGACCTGCGGCTCGGCTCGGCGTGCTGGCTGCTCGACGGCTCGGGGACCGGCTACTACGTGCCCGCCGGTCAGCGCGTCGGTGTCCGCCGCGCCACCCAGCAGTCCCGCGACCAGGCGACCGACCTGCCGACGAGCGGGGACTTCGCCACGGCCTGGGTGGGCCACGGCAGGGCGCCCCGGGACGCGGCCTACGAGTACGCCATGCTGGTGGAGGCCACCGCCGACTCCATGACCTCCTTCAGCCGCGCCATGGCGAGCCAGGACACCGCCCCCTACCGGGTCCTGCGCGCCGACTCCGTGGCCCACGTGGTGTCGGACCGCGCGACCGGGATCACCGGCTACGCCGTGTTCGAGGCCACCCGCCGCCTCCAGGCGGGCCCGGTACGTGAGGTGGACACCCCCTGTCTCGTCCTCACCAGGTCCGACGAGGAAGGCGGCCGAGTGCTGTCCGTCTGCGATCCCGACCTGCGCCTCTACGAGGGCAAGGACCGCGAACAGTACCGTGGTGGCACCTACACGGGCGCCTACACGTCGTACTCGCGGAAGTGGCAGGCCAACCCCAGCGCCGAGCACCGTCTGACGGTCGTCCTGGACGGCCGGTGGCGCCCTTCGGACAGCGGGCAGCCGTGCCGCACGGTGAGTCACGGGGACACGACCCGTGTGCAGTTCACCACGGTCGACGGGCGCCCCGTCCAGGTCAGGCTGGTTCCGGTCGACTGACCCGTCGTCCGGGCCCCACCCCCGAGGGCGGCGCTTCACGGTGCACGAGACGATGCGCGAGACGCGAAAGCAGGACGATGACAGCGCGACAGGTATCACCCGCCGGCCTCGACCGGTACCGCAACGCCCGGTTCGGCATGTTCGTCCACTGGGGGCTGTACGCCCTCCACGGCAAGGGTGAGTGGAACATGTTCGAGGAGCGCACCCCGCTCACCGAGTACGAGCGCCTCGCCGACCGCTTCGAGGCACAGCGCTTCGACGCGCGGGAGTGGGTCGATCTGGCGGAGGCCGCGGAGCAGCGCTATATGACGGTGACGACCCGTCATCACGACGGCTTCTCCATGTACGACACCGCGCTGTCCGGATTCAAGTCCACCAACACGCCCTTCGGCCGGGACGCGTTCGGTGAGCTGGCCGAGGCATGCTCCGGACGCGGGGTGAAGCTCGGGGCCTATGTGTCACTGATCGACTGGCACCATCCGGCCTTCCGATTCCGCGAGGAGTCGAAGCTCGCCTGGGACGACTACGTCGGGTTCCTGCACGGCCAGGTGCGGGAGCTGTGCACGCAGTACGGCGAGCTGGGCCAGCTCTGGTTCGACGGCGAGTGGCCCAACTCCGCCTGGTCCGGGGAGCACGCCGAGTGGTTCGCCCCTGGAGGGTCCTACGGCTATCCGGAGCTGTACGACCTGGTCCACCGCCTCCAGCCGGACGCCGTGGTCCTCAACAACCGCAAGTCTGTGCCTCTTCCGCCCGGCGAGGATGTGCAGGGGTTCGAGAACGACCTCCCGGGCGAGAACACCGCCGGCTTCAACACCGGCACCGTTCTCGGCGGCCCCAAGGAGACCTGCCTGACCATGAACAAGACCTGGGGTTACGTGCCCACGGACGACAGCTACAAGACAGCCGGCCAACTGGTCGCCACGATCCGGCGTGCCTGGTCGGCCGACAGCAACCTGCTCCTCAACGTCGGGCCCCGCCCTGACGGGACCATCCCGCCACGCGAGCAGGAACTGCTGCGCGCTGTGGGAGCGGGCCTGAGGCGCGCCACCGGGAAGCGTGACGACGAGAACCTCTTCACCACGGAGGCGTGAGGCGGACCGCCTCCTCGGCGGTCAGCCGGGAGCCACGGTCGTACGCTTCCGTGAACGCGGGGGCGCCCAGGGAGGCACGCGCCGAAGCGCTGATGCGGTCGACGTCGGCGCGTTCGGCGGGCGGCAGCGGGGCTCCGGCGCGGAGGCGGGCGGCCGCCGCCGCGCCCAGGAGAACGGCCGCGCGGGTGGTGGCGGGCCCGTGGCCGTGCAGGGCCGCCGCACCGGCGAGACCTTCCAGGGAGAGCGCCAGAGCGCGGGGCTCGGCGAGGACGCGGGCGATCTCCAGTCCCTCCGAGTGGTGGGCCGCCGCCCCGCGCGCGTCGCCCCGGAGCTCGGCGACGAAGCCCAGCTCGGCCAGGAGCAGGTGGTCGCCCGCCCGGGACGACACATCGGCGTAGCCGTCGCGGATGTGCAGCAGGTGCGCCTCGGCCCCGTCGAGGTCGCCGGAGCGACGCGCGCCGAGAGCGAGGCCCATCCCGGAGTGGATCTCACCGTACTTGTAGCCCTGCTCGGTCGCGATCCGGCGAGCCTGTTCGTGCAGGGCACGGGCACGGTCCCAGTCGCGGGCGAGCAGCGCGAGGCGGCCGAGCCCGGAGAGCCGCGCCGACACCTCCGCCTCCAGACCCAGCTCCCGCGCCATCCGAAGCCCCTCATGCTGGCGGCGCTCGGCGTCCGCGTACGCGCCCTTGATCTCGGCGAGTGCGGCGAGCGGGGAGACGGTCTGCAACTCGCCCCAGCGGTCACCGATTTCGCGGAAGAGCAGGGCGCTCCGCAGTCCGTCGCGGCCGAGCCCGGCGAGGTCGCCGCGGACCAGCGCGAGGGTCGCGCGGAGCCCGAGTGCGGCGGCGATGCCCCACTGGTCCTCAGCGGCGGTGAACAGGGTGAGGGCATGGGTGTTCAGCTCATCGCCCTCGGCCGCGTCGCCCGCGCTGAACAGGCCGTACGCACAGAGCCACAGCGCGCGGGCACGGCGTACGGGGTCGGGGACGGCGTCGCCGGTGGCGGTGAGGCCGCCTTCGATGGCGAGGCCGCCTCCCACGGCGGTGCGTCTGTTCGCCGTGGCGGCGGCGACTCCCGCGTGATCTCCGGTGAGCAGCGCGAAAGCGGTGTGGAAAAGGGCGAGTTCGGCGGGAACGGAGGGGCCGGACATCGCGGCCAGCACCGACCCGAGGCTGCGGCGGGCCTCGTTGAGGCGGCCACGCAGCAGCCACCACCAGGCCAGAGCGGTGGCCAGCCGGACCGCCTCCTCCGGTTCGCCCACGCCCGCGCGGCGCACCGCCTCGTCGAGCGCCGTACGCAGGTTGCCGGCCTCGGCGTCCAGCCGTGCAAGCCAGGGCTGCTGCCCGGCGCCGCGCAGGTGCGGCTCGGCGTGTTCCGCGAGGGCCCGGTAGTGGAGCAGCTGACGGTCCCGTACGGCGGTGAAGTCCTCCATTTCGTGGAGTTGCTCGGTCGCGTACGCGGCGACGGACTCCAGGAGGCGGTAGCGGGGGCCGGTGGGCCCGTCCACCACGACCACCAGGGACCGGTCGACCAGCCGGGTGACGAGGTCGAGCACCTCATCCCGGGTCACGCCGTCACCGGCACACACCGCTTCGGCGGCTTCCAGGTCACAGCCGTCGCTGTGCGCAGCGAGGCGGCGCAGAACGATCCGCTCGGGCGCGCTGAGCAGGTCCCAGCTCCAGTCGATCACCGCCCGCAGCGTCTGCTGGCGAGCCGGCCCGCCGCGCTGACCGAAGGTCAGCACTCGGAAGCGGTCGTTGAGCCGGACGGCCAACCCCCTCACCCCCAAGGCCCGCACACGGGTGGCGGCGAGCTCCAGGGCGAGCGGGATGCCGTCGAGGCGGCGGCAGATCTCGGCGACGGCCCGGCGCTCGGGCTCGTCCGGGGCGTCCGGGTCACGCGGGAAGCCAGGGGTCGCGGCGGCCGCACGCTCCATGAACATCCGGACGGCGTCGGCGGGCGGCAGGGGCTCGACGAGGAACACCGCCTCGCCGGCCAGACCGAGCGGCTGTTGCCCGGTGACCAGGACGCGCAGTCCGGGGGCGGTGCGCAGTAGCAGCTCGGTGAGTCCGGCGGCGGCGTCGACGACATGCTCGCAGTTGTCCAGGACGAGCAGGGTGCGGCGGTCGCGCAGGGCGGCGGCGAGGCGGTGCGGCAGGGAGCGTGTGGAGGCGCCTGTGCCCGGCAGTGAGCGGGGGGCGTCGTCCCGGATGCCGAGGGTGGCGGCGACGACCTGAGCCAGATCGGCGGGGGTTTCGGCGCGGATGCCGGAGAACTCCACGAGCCATATTCCGTCGGCCGGTTCACCGGCCTGGGTCGTGCGGTCCCGCTCGGCGGTGGCAGCCGCCACGGCCAGCCGGGTCTTGCCGACGCCGCCGGGGCCGGTGAGGGTCACCAGCCGTTCGTCCGCGAGGAGCCGGGAGAGCTGGGCGAGGGCCTGGCGGCGGCCGACGAGGGGGGTGAGGGGGACGGGGAGGTTCGAGTAGGAGCCCGGCCCGGCTGCGCCCGGGGTGCCCGAGGTGTGTGCGGTGGTCACGGTGCCCGCCGCATTTATCGCGGGTGCGGGGTCCGCTGCCGCCGTCCGGGACGTCCTCGCGCTCAGCTCCGGCTCCTGCCGGAGCACCGCCCCGTGCAGGGCTACCAGTTCGCGGCTCGGGTCGACCCCGAGCTCCTCGACGAGCCGGGACCTCAGGTCGTCGTACGAAGCGAGCGCCTCGCTCTGGCGTCCCGCCGCGTACAAGGCCCTCATCTGGACGGCGCGCAGGCGCTCCCGCAGCGGGTGGCGCGCCACGAGGTCGGCGAGCTCCCCGGCGAGGAGCGCGTGGTCCTGCGCCTCCAGGCGCGCCTCCGCCTGATCCTCCAGCACGGACAGCCGCTGTTCCGCGAGGCGCTGCGCAGCCCCCCGTACGAACCCGCCGTCCGCGAAGTCCGCGTATGCGGGCCCCCGCCACAGCTCCAGGGCCTCGGTGAGCAACGCGGCCCGGGCGCGGGGGTCCTGGAGGGGGCGCGCTTCCGTCACCATGGCGCGGAACCGTACGGCGTCCACCTCGTCGCCGCCGTCGAGCCGCAGCCGGTAGCCCGGCGGCTGCCTTTCCACCCTGTCCCGGCCGATGACCCGGCGCAGCTGGGAGACCTTGGCCTGCAGGGCGCCCCGGGGCTTGCCCGGAGGCACGTCGCCCCACAGGTCGTGGATGAGCCGGTCGGCGGACACCGGCCCCTCGTCGCTCGCGAGCAGGCCCGCCAGCAGGGCCCGGACCTTGGCCTCGGGGACTTTGACCTCCCGGCCCTCGCCGTCCCACACCATCAGTGGCCCGAGCACCCCAAACCGCATGGCCACACCGTACATGGCCGGGAACCGGCACCCGGCAGGCTCTCGACAGCACCGGCTTCGAAGCCCGCCCGGCAGTCAGCCGTTCCGAAGGTTTCCCGAAGGTTCCCCGAAGCGCCTGGGCGCAGAGTCGTCCCGGTGGGCGGCACCACGCACCGGTGAGGAACAGGCACCCCAGGAGGGAGCGGCACCATGACCAAGTACGCGCGCAGAAAGGCCCTTGTCGTCGGTGAAGTCACCGACGTCGGCCTGGCCATCGCCAAGCGTCTCGTGGAGGGCGGGGCGACGGTCCTGCTGACCGCCCGCACAGCGCATGAGCGTGCACACGCGGTCGCCGAACTGGGCTCCGCCGCCCGAGTCGTCACCCCGTCCACCGTCGAGGCCGCCCTCACCGCACAGGCCGGCACCGGACCTGAGGGCACTGCCGATGGCGGCGTCGATCTCCTCTTCTCCGACGTCATCCCGACCGCTCGGCCCCTGCTGCCCCACCTCAAGGACGGCAGCGCGATCGTGCTCACCGCCCCCACCCCGTGCCCCGACGCACTGCAGAGGCTCGCCGCCGAACTCGTCTCCCGGGGCATCCGCGTCAACGCAGTGGCGCCGGGCTGTATCCAGGCGCCGGGCGCCGGTGCCGTACCCCTGCCTCCGCTGGGCCGCCTCGGCGCCCCCGAAGAGGTGGCTCGTGCCGCGCTCTTCCTGGCCACGGAGGCGACGTTCACCACGGGGGCCCGGCTCCCCGTCGACGGCGGCCTCGGCTCCCGGTGAACCGGCCACCACAGACCACCTCCGCCGCCCGGCTGCACCGTCCTCACACCGACCTTCCGGAAGACCAGGAGCACACCCCATGAGCACCGCATCCGACACGGCGTCCGCCGCCGCGGCGGCATCGGGCCCGAAGAGCGGAGGCGAGGGACAGCAGAAGCTGCCGCTGTTCGCCCTGCTCGCCCTTGCCACCGCCGTCTTCATCACCAGCCTCACCGAGACCCTCCCCGCCGGTCTGCTGCCCGCGTTGAGCCAGGACCTGCGGGTGAGCGAGTCCGCGACCGGTCAGACAGTCACGGTCTACGCGATCGGCACCGCCCTGACCGCGATCCCGCTCACCGCGGCCACCGCGGGCTGGCGGCGAAAGCAGCTGCTGCTCGCCGCCATGGGCGGCTTCGCCCTCGCCAACACGGTGACGGCCGTGTCGTCCGTCTACGAGCTGACGATGGTGGCGCGGTTCGTCGCCGGCGTCGCGGCCGGTCTCGCCTGGGCCCTGCTCGCCGGCTACGCGCGGCGCATGGCTCCCGCACACCTCCAGGGCAAGGCCATGGCCATCGCCATGGCGGGTATCCCCGTCGCGCTTTCCCTCGGAGTGCCTGCCGGTACCTTCCTCGGTGACTGGCTCGGCTGGCGCGTGGCGTTCCTGTCGATGACGGCGCTCACGCTGCTGCTCCTGGTGTGGATCGTCGCGGCCGTACCGGACTTCCCCGGACAGGGGCGTGGTGAGCGGCCGAAGATGCTGCCCACCCTGCGCATCCCGGGAGTGACCCCGGTCCTCTTCGTCACGCTCGTCTTCGTCCTGGCCCACACCATCCTGTACGCCTACATCGCCACGTACCTCGACGACCTGGGCCTGGGCGGCAGCACCGGCCTGGTGCTCCTCGTCTTCGGCGCCGCGTCGCTGGCGAGCATCTGGATCGTCGGCGCGCAGATCAACCGCCGGCTCCGCGGCCTCACCGTGGGCGCTGCCCTGCTGGTCGCCCTCGCCGCCGCGCTCCTGGCCGTCCTCTCCGACACCACCGCCCTCGTCTACGTCGCCGCGGTGCTCTGGGGTCTGGGCTGGGGTGGCGTGCCCACGCTGCTCCAGACCGCCGTCGGTGACGCGGGCGCCGAATCCGCAGACTCGGCACAGGCGATGCTCGTCACGCTCTGGAACGTCGCGATGGCGGGCGGAGGCATCGTCGGAGGCATCCTGCTCGACGTGGCCGGCAGCGAGTCCTTCCCCTGGACGGTACTGCTGCTCCTGCTGCCGGTGATCGCCGTCGTCCTGTACGCCCGGCACGCGGGCTTCCCCGCCCGGCGGCCGGTGACTCCGGCAGAGGCGGCCCCGGCCACGGGCGCCGACCCGGTGACCTGACGCACCGGAGGCACGACGACCGACCGCCGGAGAGCGGTTCATCCCCCTCGGTTCCCGTTCGTACGCGACCCCTCGTACCAGCCCCCTCCACCCTTCCGTCCCGCTGCCCGACTTCGCAGGAGGAGACCGCACCGTGCCCGCCACCCGTAAGAAACAGGTGCACCTCGCAGCACAGCTGCCCGGCATCCACAACGTGACCGTCTGGTCGGACCCGCGCTCCGGGAGCCAGATCTCCATCGACTCCTTCATCCGGCTCGCGCAGACCGTCGAACGCGGCAAGTTCGACTTCTTCTTCCTCGCCGAGGGGCTGCGACTGCGCGAGCACAAGGGAAGGGTCTACGACCTGGACATCGCGGGGCGCCCGGAGAACCTGACCGTGCTGAGCGCTCTGGCCGCCGTCACCACGCATCTCGGCCTCGCCGCCACGGTCAACGCCACCTTCAACGAACCGTACGAGGTGGCGCGCAGGTTCGCGACCCTGGACCGGCTCAGCGGCGGGCGGGCGGCCTGGAACGTGGTCACCAGCTACGACGCGTTCACCGGGGAGAACTTCCGCCGGGGCGGGTTCCTCCCGGAGGCCGACCGTTACACCCGGGCCGCCGAATTCCTCAACACCGCACGGGAGTTGTGGGACAGCTGGGCCGAGGGCGACCTGAGGACCGACGCGAAGGCGGGAGAGTTCGTGCGGGCCGGGGCCGGCCGCTTCGCCCACCGGGGCAGCCACTTCGACATATCCGGCCGGTTCACCACTCCGCCGGGCCCGCAGGGCCACCCGGTGGTCATCCAGTCCGGCGAGTCCGACGCGGGCCGCGAGTTCGCCGCGTCCGACGCCGAGGTCATCTTCAGCAAACACAACCAGATCGACGTGGCCCGGAGCTTCTACCGGGACGTGAAGCGGCGACTGGCCCGGTACGGCCGCAGTCCCGACGACCTGCTGATCCTCCCCACCGCCAACGCGGTCGTCGCCGACACCGACGAGGAGGCCGCCGCCTACGCCGAGGAGATCAGCCGCGATCTGGTGAGCCCGCAGACCGCGATCGCCCACCTGGAGGCGGTCTGGGGCTGCGACCTGTCCGCATACGACCCGGACGGGCCGCTGCCCGACATCGAGCCGGAGCACGACGCCCACCTCCTGAAGGGCCACTCCGTGTTCCGCAAGGGCCGGGGAGAGACGGCACGGCAGTGGCGCAAGCTCGCCGAGGAGCGGAACCTGTCGATCCGGGAGCTGGTCATCGAGGTAGGCGGACGCCAGACGTTCGTCGGCAGCCCGCGTACGGTCGCCGACGCCATCGACCACTACGTCCAGACCGAGGG
>NZ_JBHWZS010000108.1:0-25843 GCF_042728155.1 Streptomyces sp. NPDC060209 | reverse complement strand
CGCGCGTTCACCTCCGCATACGACAACTCCGCACCCTCGAACACCACCGCGACCGCATCCGGACTCCCCACCACCTGACGCTCGAACAACCCGGGGATCGTGGTGTCGGCGACGTCGGTCGCGGTGGCGTTGATCTCGGCGAGCTTCACGTGCTCGGCCGGCTCCAGGAGGTCGATGTTCCTCACCGGCGCCGAGGCGTCGGCCACGAGAGCCCGCAGGACCCGTACGTACCGGGCTCCGATGGACTCGACCGTGGCCCGGTCGAAGAGGTCGGTGGCGTACTCGATGGTGCCGCGGGCTCCGTCGTGTTCGTCCGGGGCGACGTTGAACTCGAGGTCGAACTTGGCGGTTCTGGTGCCGAGCTGTTCGAAGTCGAGCCGGGTCGTGAGTCCCGGCAGGTCGACCTCTGCCCGGGTGATGTTCTGCCAGGCGAAGAAGACCTGGAAGAGCGGGTTGTAGGCGGTGGAGCGCTCAGGGCTGAGCTCGTCGACAAGCATGTCGAAGGGGACGTCCTGGTTGTCGTACGCGCCCAGTGCCTTGTCCTTCACCTGGTCGAGGAGGTCCTCGAAGGTGGGGTTGCCGGGCAACTGGACCCGCAGCACCCAGGTGTTGACGAAGAAGCCGATGAGATCGGCCAGATCCTCGTCGACCCGGCCGGCGATCGGGGCGCCGATCGGGATGTCCTGACCGCCGCCCAGGTGGTGCAGCAGCACGCCGAGCGCCGACTGCAGGACCATCGAAACGCTCAGACCGCGTGTCCGGGCCAGCTCCTCGACATCGGCCTGGAGCCCGGGCTCGATGCGGAACTCCACGTGGTCGCCCGCATGGCCGGCCACCGCCGGGCGGGGCCGGTCCAAGGGCAGGTTCAGCGGCTGGTCCATGTCGGCGAGCTGCTCGCGCCAGTGGGCGAGCTGCTCGTGCAGGAGGGAATCGGGGTCCTTCTCGTCCCCGAGCAGATCTCGCTGCCACAGCGTGTAGTCGGAGTACTGGACCTGCAGTTCCTCCCAGTCGGGCGAGTCGCCGGCGCGGCGGGCGGTGTAGGCGGTCGACAGGTCACGCAGCAGCGGTACCGCCGACTCCCCGTCCGCCGCGATGTGGTGGAACAGCAGGACCAGCACGTGTGCGTCGGAGGCGTGCCGAAGGAGACTCGCCCTGATCGGTATCTCCGCGTACAGGTCGAACGCGTAGGAGATTGCTTCCTCGATGGTGTGGTCCACCTCGTCCGGTGACACCGGCACGACCGGTACCTCCAGGACCGCCTCCTCGACGGGCAGGACCCGCTGGTAGGGGACTCCCTGCTCCTCGAAGAGGACGGTGCGCAGGACCTCGTGCCTGGCGACCACGTCCCGGATCGCCGCCGTGAGCGCTCGGGTGTCCAGGTCGCCCGTCAGGTGCAGGGCCAGCGGGACGTTGTAGGTCGCCGAGGCCCCTTCGAAGCGGTCGAGGAACCACAGACGGCGCTGTGCATAGGACAAGGGGATCACTTTGGGTCTACTCCTTGGTCATCTTGCGTAGACGGGGCCGGCTCTTGGTGGTGCCCGTAGCCTGGACTTGACCCGAAAGCTCCGCAATTGTCGAATACTGGAAAATCGTCCGGATCGACGTCTCGATCCCGAGGGACCTGCGCATCCTGCCGATCAGGCGGGTCGCCTTCAGCGAGTTGCCGCCGAGGCTGAAGAAGCTGTCGTGGATCCCCACCCGCTCGACGCCGAGAACCTCGGCGAACAGCGAGCACAGCGCCTCTTCCTGAGGCGTGCGGCCGGGAAGGTAGCCCTTTCCCGCGGACTCGGTCCCGGGTTCGGGAAGTGCCTGGTGGTCCACGCCGCCGTCGGCTGCCGCGGGCATGTCCTCCAGGAGGACGAAGGCGGCCGGCACCATGTGGTCCGGCAGACGTCGAGTGAGGAACTCACGGAGTTCCCCGGTGTCCACCGACCGGTTCCGCAGGGCGACGACGTAGCCGACGAGCTGCTCGTCGTCGGCGTCACCGCTCCGGAGCATCACCGCCGCCTGGGAGACCGAGGGATGCGCGGACAAGGCGGCCTCGACGTCCTCCGTGCGGAAGTGGTGACCGCGGATCCGGGCCTGCCGGCCACCGTGGCCGACGTACTCCAGGGCGCCCTGCGTGTTCCAGCGGGCCAGGTCGCCCGTGCGGTACATCCGCGATCCGGGCGGCCCGAAGGGGTCTGCGACGAAGTTCCGGGAGGTCAGTGCGGCCTCGCCCTGGTAGCCCCGGGCGACCTCGCCGGCGATGTACAGCTCGCCGGTGACGCCGGGCGGTACCAGCTGGAGCGCGGGGCCGAGCACATAGGCGCGCATGCTTCCGAGCACGGAGCCGAGCGGGGCCGGCCCCTCGCCGTGCCATCCCTCGGCGGCGGCGAGCGCGGTGGCGCGGATGGTCTCGGTCGGCCCGTAGGCGTTGACCACGCGCACTCCCGGGATCTCCTCCCGCACGCGCTGTATGAACGATCCAAGCAGCACATCCCCCGTGAACACCACTGTTCGGGCCTGGATCGCGGCCGTGGACCGGTTGAGCAGGGAGGCGAGAAGCGGGGCGACCGTGCTGATCACATCGCCGCTCCAGCCCGCCGTGCCGAGGGCCGTGAGGTCCTGGGCGAGCTCGGCCCCCGCTCCCGCGCACACCGTGCCGAGGAGCTCGAAGGCCGCCGTGTCGACGTGGGGTGATGTCGCCAGGACCTTCGCGCCGGGCGTGATGCCCGCGGCGGCGGTGAAGCGCCGAACCCCGTCGGCCAGGGCCCGTTGGCTGAGCGCCACCCCGCCCCGGGCCATCGGGCCGTAGCGCACACAGGCGAGGTTGTCGTGCCGGAGGGGGGTGATCCGGTCCGTGTCGGCCGGGTCGGTGTCCGGGCCCCGGGTGCACTCCGCATCATCCGGGTGGACCATCGGGATGTCGGTGAGCGCGAGTTCGGGCGCGGCGTCGGAGGAGGCGAGGATCAGCTCGGGGGATGCCTGTGCGAGGACCGTCTCCCGTTGCGCCGGAGTCTGGCCCGGGCTCAGCAGCGCGTAGCCGGCACCTGCCTTCAGGGTCCCGAGAAGTGCGATCGCCAGCTCCGCGGAGCGTTCCATGGCCAGCCCGACGACCGTCTCGGGTCCCGCGCCCCGGCGGATCAGGCCGTGGGCCAGGCGGTTGGCGCGGGTGTTCAGCTCCCGGAAGGTCAGCGTGGTGTCCCCGAAGGTCACCGCGATCGCGTCGGGTGTGGCTGCCGCGTGCCGCTCGAAGAGAGCGGCCACCGTCCCTCCGCCCGGATCGGCCGTGGGCCTGTCCGTGTTCCCGGGCGTGGGCCCGGTTGCCGTGGTGAGCAGCTGGTGCTCGGTGGCCAGCAGCAGGTCGACGCTGCCGATGCGGCGGCGTCCGGTGCCGGTGGCCAGCTGGTTCAGGACGGACCTGAACCGGTCGGCGATGTCCTGTGCGGCCTGCCGCTCGAAGACGTGCGGCTGGTACTGGAGGGTCAGCCGGCCGTCCTCGACGATCAGCGCCAGCGGGTAGTTCGCGCCACCGACCGAATCGAGGCCGGTGATCTCGAACCCGGCCGCCGAGGTCGCCTCGGCGATGTCCGCGGGGTTCGACGGATAGGACTGGAAGGCCACGATCGTGTCGAAGAGGGCGTCCATACCCGCGCCCTGGTGGATCTCGGTCAGGCTGTGGTGGTGGTGGTCCAGGAGCACGGTCTGCCGGTTCTGGAGGTCGGTCAGGAACGCGGCGAACGTGCTGCCCGGCTCGCACCGGGCACGTACCGGCACGGTGTTGATGAAGAGGCCGACCATCGACTCCACGCCCGGGAGCGTGCCCGGCCGTCCGGAGACGGCGGCGCCGAACACCACGTCCCGGCGCCCGGTCAGGGCGGAGAGCAGCACCGCCCAGGCGCCCTGCACCAGGGTGTTGACCGTGACACCCAGCTCCGCTCCGCGCCGGGCGAGTGTGTCCGACTCCTGGGGTGTCAGCACGAGCTGGACTTCGCCCACGCCGTTGCCCGCCTCCCCGGGGTCGGCGGCAGGGGCCACGGTCGTCGCGCCGTCCAGGCCGGCGAGTTCGTCGGCCCAGGCCCGGGCGCTCTCCTCCTGGTCCTGCCGCGCGAGCCAGGCCAGGAAGTCCCGGTAGCTGCGGACCGGCGGCAGCGCGCCGGCGTTGTCGCCGGCGGCGTAGAGCCGGAGCAGGTCTTCGGCGACGAGCTGCTCCGACCAGCCGTCGATCAGTACGTGATGGGCTGTGAGGACCAGTTCGGCGCGCTCGGGGCCGCGCCTGACCAGTGCAAGGCGCAACAGCGGCGGGATGGCCAGGTCGAAGCGGACGGCCTGGTCCTCTGCCAGGAAGCGTGCGAACGCCTCGTCCTGGTCGGCGTCGGCCAGGTCACTGAGATCGATCTCCCGCCAGGGCAGTTCGACATCCCCGACCACGATCTGCACGAGGTCGCCGGACGTGTCGGGGGCGAAGGCCACCGCGAGGTTGGCGTACCGGTCCAGGAGGGTCTGCCCCACCGCCCGCATCCGGCGGCCGTCGACCGGCCCGCTCAGGTGGTAGACGGTCTGCAGGTGGTAGGTGTCGGTGCCGGTGTCGGCCAGCATGGACTCGAAGAGCATGCCGGACTGCATCGGGGTCAGCGGCCACACGTCCCTCAGCCGCGGATAGCGCCGGCGGAGGGCTTCGGTGTCCTCCGCGCCGAGGGGGAGCAGCGGCGCCTCGCTGCTCTCGTCGGCGTTCGCCGTCTCGTCGGCGGCTTCGGCGAGGCGGGCGACGGTGCGCAGCTGGAGGATCTGGCGGGGCGTGATCGCCAGGCCCTGGAGTCTCGCCCGGGTGACGGCCTGGATGGCACGGATGCTGTCGCCGCCCAGGGCGACGAAGTCGTCGTCGACGCCGACCCGCTCCACGCGCAGGACGTCGGCGTAGACGGCGGCCAGGATCTCTTCCTCGGGCGTTCCCGGTGCGCGGTAGGCGGAACCGGACAGGCCGGGCTCCGGCAGGGACTTGCGGTCGACCTTGCCGTTGGGGGTGAGGGGCAGCCGGTCGAGGGGCACGATCGCCTTGGGAACCATGTACTCCGGGAGCCGGTCGGCGGCGAGCCGGTGGAGTGCGTCGAGGTCGGTGCTGCCGCCGTCCTCCACGACGACGTAGGCGACGAGCTGATTGCGGTGCGCCAGTACGGCGCTCTGCTGCACCGAGGGGTGTGAGCGCAGCACCGCCTCGATCTCGCCGAGCTCCACCCGCAGCCCGTTGAGCTTGACCTGGAAGTCCTTGCGGCCCAGAAGTTCGATCAGGCCGTCCTCGCCGAACCGCGCCATGTCACCGGTGCGGTAGAGGCGCTCGGTCACGTCGCTGTGCGACCACTCCAGGAAGCGCTCGGCGGTGCGCTCGGGCTGGCCGAGGTACCCGCGGGCCACCCCGGTACCGGCCAGGTACAGCTCGCCGGGGACTCCCGGGGGGACGGGCTGGAAGCCGTCATCGAGGATGTAGGTGCGCTGGTTCGCCATCGGACGGCCGTAGGGGATGCTCGTCCAGCCCGGGTCGGCCTTCTCGACCTCGTAGATCGTGGAGTGGATGGACGCCTCGGTGGCGCCGCCAAGGGTGAACATGCGCATCGCGGGGGCGACCTCGCGGACCCGGCCGGGAAGAGGGACGGGGATCCAGTCGCCGCCCAGCATGGCCGCGCGCAGGTGGCGCAGCGGCTCGGCGCCGCTCTGCTCGAGGTGGTCGACCAGCAGGTCGAGGAGCGCCGGGGCGGAGTTCCAGATCGTCACGCCGTGCTCGACGAGGAGTTCGGTCCAGTGCGCCGGGTCCTTCGTGCGCCCGGAGGAAGGGATCACGACGGCGCCGCCGGCGGCGGTGACGCCGAGGTACTCGTACACGGACATGTCGAAGCTGGGGGACGACAGGGACAGGACCGAGTCGTCCGGCCTGGCCAGGAAGCGGGAGTTGAGGTCGGCGATGTTGTTCACCACGCCTCGGTGGTGGAGCGCGATCGGCTTGGGCGCACCGGTGGAGCCGGAGGTGTGGATGATGTAGCAGAGGTGATCGGGGGTGGCGACGGGGGCGGGGTTGTGCGTGGGGAGGGCCGACAGGTCGGTGCCCCCGGGGCCGAGCATGACCAGTGGGGCGTCGGTCTCGGGGAGGCGCGAGGCGAGTTCGCTCCGGCTCACGATGACGGCGCAGGTGGTGCCCCCGACCATGTCGGCGATCCGCTGAGCCGGGTAGTCGGGGTCGAGTGGCACGTACGCGCCGCCGGCCTTGAGGATGCCGAGCATCGCGATGAGGAGTTCCGGTGAGCGTTCCAGGCACAGCCCGACCCGGGCGTCCGGTCCGATCCCCAGGGAACGCAGGTGGTGGGCGAGACGGTTGGCCGCGGCGTTGACGTCGCCGAAGGTGAACCGTGCGCCCTCGTGGATCGCCGCGGTCGCGTCCGGCCGCTGCTCGGCATGGGCTTCGAACGCGTCGTGGAGGCAGCTGCCGTCCGCCAGGTCGGCCTCGGTCCGGTTCCAGTCGACCAGCATGCGCCGCAGTTCGGCGTCGGTGAGCAGGCGGAGGTGGGCGACCGGCGTGTCGGGACGACGCAGCGCGTCCTCGAGGAGGGTGCGGTAGTGCGTGAGGATCCGGCGTGCGGTCCCGGGGTCGAAGAGGGCTGTGTCGTAGTGGAGTTCCACCAGGCCGTCGCGGACGACGAGCCGGAGCTCGTAGGGGGCCGAACTGTCGACCAGATCCACCGGGCCGACGAAGGCCAGTGCGAGTGGGACGGTCCCTGCGGCGGGTGCGGGCCCCGTGGTTGCGGCGCCGGCCAGTTCGCGCAGGGTCCTCGGGCCGGTGACCTGGATCTGTGCGTGGGTAGTGCCCGAGCTGTCGGTGCGGTCGTATCCGATGCCTTCCTGGCCGGTGTAGCGGTGGAGCAGGGCGGCGAAGGCGGCGGCGTGCGCGGGCTGCCGGTCGAGACCGGGTACCGCGGCGTACGCGTCGAGGCCGGAGGTCTCCACCGCCGAGCACCTCGGCTGCGCGCCGGGGCGGCGGGGTCGGTCCGTGGGCAGCAGAACAGGCGGCTGAGCCGGGTCCGTGTCCTGGGCGGCGTAGTTCACTGTCCGGCTCCGATCAGGGCTGCGGGGGCGCGGTGACCGGCATCGAGGACCAGCGGGTGACGAGCGCACAGGTCCTTGACGTCCGCGCGGATGCGCACGACCTCGGCCGGGTCGATCAGGTACTCGGTGTCGCTCATGGGAGTGGTGGCGGTGATCACGGTGTGCAGCAGGCGGGCGCACTCCCGCATCTGGAGGGGGGCCATCCCGCGCTGAGCGAGGATGTTGGTGCCGAGCCGGAGGCCACTGGTGACGAGCGGCGGCTTGGTGTCGCCGGGGATGCGGTTGCGGTTGGCGAGGATCCCGCACTGTTCGAGGGCGCGCTCCGCGACGACTCCGGTCAGTCCGCGGTCGATGATGTCCAGCAGGACCATGTGGTTGTCGGTGCCGCCGGTCAGGACGCGGTAGCCGAGGACGGACAGCTCGTAGGCGAGCGTGCCGGCGTTCTCCACTATCAGCCGGGCGACGTCCTTGAAGTCCGGGTCCGCCGCGAGCGAGAAGGCCCGGGCCTTGGCGGCGATCGTGGCCGGGCTTGGCGTGCCCTGCGACTGCGGGAAGACAGCTCGCTGCATCAGCCGGAACAGCGGTGTGCGGCCGTCGGGTCCCGGGGCGCGGTAGTCCTTGCCGCTGAGGATGAGGCCGCCGCGAGGGCCTCCGAGCTGCTTGTACGTGCTGGTCGTGGTGATGTGCGCGGCGTCGACGGGGCTGGGGTGCTCTCCGGCCGCCACCAGTCCGGCGATGTGGGAGATGTCGGCGAGGAGATAGGCCCCGACGGAGTCGGCGATGGCCCGGAACCGGTCGAAGTCGATTGTGCGGGGGTAGGCGCTGGCTCCGGCGATCAGGACTCCGGGCCGGTGCTGGCGGGCGAGTTCGGCGACCTGGGCGTAGTCGATGCGGCCGGTGCGGTCCAGGCCGTAGTGCACGGCGTTGAAGTGCCGCCCGGTCACCGAGGCCGGTGATCCGTGGGTGAGGTGGCCGCCGGCATCCAGGTCGAGCCCGAGGAGCGTGCCGCCCGGCGGGATGAGCGCGGTGAGCACGGCGAGGTTGGCCGAGGAGCAGGAGTGCGGCTGCACGTTCGCGTACTGGGCTCCGAACAGGTCCTTGGCACGCTCGATGGCGAGCCGTTCGACCTCGTCGAAGCGCGCGGCGCCGGGGTGGTAGCGAGCCCCGGGGTAGCCCTCGGCGGTGACGTTGGACAGGGCCGCTCCTCCGGCTGCGAGGACCGAGGGGTCGGCCACGCTCGCCGAGGCGATCATCGCCAGGGTCGTGTCCTGGTGGCGCACCTCGGCGTCCAGCAGCCCGGCGAGCTCGGGGTCCGCGCGGCGCAGGGACTCCATGCCGATCTGCAGGTGCCTGGCCTGCTCCCCACCCTCGAACTCGGCGCCCTGAAGGGGGGACGGCGCCCGTCCTGCATGCCACTGACCGGCCATTTCCTACGCCTCGTCTCTCGTTCGGTACTGCCCGGAAGGAAGGAATTTACTTTCGGAACATCGCCGCCGAGCGGGCTTTTTCCGACCCCGGCAGGAACGGTGGAATTGAGAATTACCCTAACTTCACCGCGGTTCGACGACAACGGCGTTCGAACCCGAGGAACCGGACAACACAAAAGCGCTCTCCCTGCCGATCGAAAGAGGTCGACCGAAAGAGGGAGAGCGCTTTTTGTGAATCATTTACGGCACCGGGAGGAAATGGTCCGGCCTGAATTCGCGGGCCCGGATCCCTGGGCCCCGCACCGCCGGCTAGCCGGCGGCCACGGGCTCCGCCAGGCCGGCGCGGGCGAAGGCCTCTGCCAGACCGGCGACGGTGGGGTTCTCGTACAGCTGGTTGGCCGTCAGCGCGACACCCAGCTCCTCTCCGATCCGTGCCAGCAGCCGGGTGGCGCGCAGTGAGTTGCCGCCCAGGTCGAAGAATGAGTCGTCACGTCCGACGGAGCTGCGGTTGAGGACATCGCCCCAGATCGCAGCGATCCTGCGCTCCAGTTCGGTGGCGGGCGCCTGGTAGGCACGGCGGCTGCCGGGCCGCTCCGGCACCGCGTCCAGGAGCAGTTGCGTGGTGTCCACGGCACCCGCGGCGTCCACCGGGATGCGGGGGACCTCCACCAGGCGCACCGGGACGGGGAAGTCGCGCAGGACCGGCTCGAGGGCCGCGTGCACAGTCTCGGCGTCGACTCCCTGCGCGGTGTAGGCCACCAGGACCTCTCGGGCACTCAGTTCGTCGGTGGCGAGCTCGGCCAGGATCGCCGGATTCTCCAGGTCCAGCCCGATCAGCAGGTAGTGGTGCGGCATGGCCACGGCCGAGAGGAACGCCCGCAGCCCGTCGTCCGGGTCGATGGCACGGAATCCGCGCTGGCGTGCGGGGGCGGCGGACTGCCCGCGGTTCATGCCGACGTCCCTCCACATGCTCCAGGCCAGGCACCGTACGTCGCGGCCGCGCTCGTGGCGCCAGTGGTCGGCGAAGCCCACCAGGAAGGTGTTGGCGGCCGAGTAGGCGCCGAAGGAGCGTCCCCCGAACTCCCCGTTGACCGAACCGAAGAGCACGAGGGAGGCCTTGGGCCGGCTCTCCAGGACCGAGGCGATCGCCAGCGTGCCGGCCACCTTGGCTCCGTACTGGGTGGTGAAGCTCTCCTCCGTCTCCCTCGCCAGCGTGTGCTGCTCCAGGTCCTTCCACTGCCCCGTGACGTCGGCCGCCGCCAGGTGCAGTACGCCGTCGAGTGTGCGGCTCCACCGGGATTCCGCTGCGGACACCGCCTCGGCGAGCGCGGAGGCGTCGGCGACGTCCGCCTGGACGTACGTCACCTCGCCCAGGGCGGCCAGTTCGGCCAGGGCGGCAGCCTTCTCGCCGGTGGCCGCCGAGCGGCCGACGAGCAGCAGCCTGGCTCCGTAGGCCGCCAGGAGGTAGCCGGCGATGTCGTGGGCGATGCCGCCGAGCCCGCCGGTGACCAGGTACAGGCCGCCGGGCACGATCTCGGGGGCGCTGTCCGTCTCGGCTGCGGGGACCGGGCGCAGGCGAGGCTGCCAGCGCAGGCCCTCCCGGGCGGCGACCACGCCGGCGTGGGAGCGGTCGGCCAGCTCGGCGGTGACGGCAGCCGCCCACTTCTCCCGGTCGGCCGGCAGGTCGAGCTGCCGCACGGTGATCTGAGCGAGCTCGCTGACGGCGGTGCGTACCAGTCCGGGGAGTGCGCAGACACCGAGGTCGACCTTGTCCCACGGACGTACGTGCACCGCACCGGTGGTGAGCAGGAGCAGCAGCGGGCGGGTGCTTCCCCGCCGGTCCACGCGGTCCAGGGCCGCCGCCAGGGCGGTCACCCGGGAGGTGACCTCGGAGAGTCTGGCGGTGTGGTCGGCCCCTTCGCCGTCCCCGGCCGGGAACGCGGTGAGCACGACGGTGGAGATGTCGCCGTGCCGGGCGGTGACCTCGTCCAGCACCCGGCAGATCTGACCGCTGTCGCCCGGTGCGACACGGAAGGCGACGGGGCTCTCCTGGGCGAATCCGTCTCCCTCGCGGACGACGACCGTGCGGCCGTGGTCGAGTCCCAGCAGCGGGAGGTCGCCGGGCTCGGAGAAGACCAGCTGGACACCGCCGGTGCCGGTCCTGTCGGAGGCCTCCTCCAGGCGTGACCACTGCCGGCGGAAGAAGGTGGTGTCCGACTCCCCGGTGTCCTCCTCCTGCTCGATCCGGTCGGCGAACCGGCCGGCGCGCAGGTCGGCGACGAGCGCGCTGCGCTGGATCTTCCCACTGGCGGTCTTGGGGAACTCGGCCGCTGTGACGGGGACGATGAGGTCGGGTGCCAGGCCCGCTTCACGGCCGAGCCTGGCACGTACGTCCTGAAGGGTGCGGGTGAGGGAGCCGGTGTCCCAGCGGGTGGGAACGAAGAAGACGACGAGCCGGTCCGACCCCTCCCCCGGCTCGCGCATACCCGCCGCCGCCGAGTACGTGACGCGCACGCCCTCGGCCTCCTCGATCACGCTCTCCAGCTCGTGGGCCACGTAGTTCGCGCCGCGGACGACGATCTGGTCCTTCTTGCGCCCGGCGATCACGAGCTGGCCGTCGTGGACGAAGGCGAGGTCGCCGGTGCGGAACCAGCCCTCGGAGTCGAAGGCGGCCCGGTTGGCTTCGGCGTTGCCGTGGTAGCCGCGCATCATCGTCACGCCGCGGATCTGCAGTTCGCCGATCCGGTCCTGGGGAAGGACGGCTCCGTCGGCGTCGACGACCCGGACGGTCACCCCCGGCAGGGGGACTCCGACCGTGGAGAAGGCCACCGCGTCCTGGCCGCCCCGCTCGTTCTCACCGGGAAAGCACAGGTCCCCGTCGAAGGAGGAAGGGGCGACGACGACCGTGCCGGCGGTGCGGTCCTCCCGGCTCTGCGTGGAGTAGGTGACCCCGGAGCAGGTCTCCGACATGCCCCAGGCGGGAGCCATGGCGTCGGCGGGCAGGCCGTGCGGCTTGAGCAGTTCCAGGAAGCGATGGCTGTTCGCCGCGATGACGGGCTCGCCGCCGTTGGCGAATTCACGGACGCGCGAGAGGTCCCATCGCCGCCGGGCGATCTCGTCGGCGTACTCGTTGAACAGGTTGAAGGCGAAGTTGGGCGCCCATGTGTTGGTGGCGCCGTAGCGCTCGAGGAGGTCCAGCCACATCAGCGGGTTGCCGAGGAAGTCCTCGATCTTCCCGTTGACGTGGAGGCTGCGCAGGAACACGTCGCGGATGTTGTAGAAGACCATCGTCACGTGGTCCAGCGGCATCCAGATGACGCTGACGTCGTCGCTGGTGTATCCGCGGCCCTGGATGACCGACCAGCTGCGGGCGGCGACGGAGGCGTTGGTGTGCTGGACGCACTTGGGCACGCCGGTGCTGCCCGAGGTGAGCAGGTTGATCACGGGTGAGTGAGGCCCACTGGCATACCAGTGGGAGTCGGGCGCGTGCCTGGCCAGTGACTCGACCTCGAGGACCCGCACCGTCGACTCGTTCCAGAGCGTGCGCACCTCCCGCAGGGCGGGCGCCGTGGCTGCGTCGGTGAGGACGACAGGCCTCTCCAGCAGGTCCCAGGCGTTACGAAGCTTGCGGTTGGCCTCGTTGTGCGCGGTGTAGGTCGTAGCCACGGCCACCGGGGTGGGCACGAATCCGCCGAGCACGCACGCCCAGAACGCGGTCATGTACCCGCGGTGGTCGTCGAACTGGAACAGAGCCGCGTCGCCCGGCTCCAGCCCGGCGGCCCGGAGGCCTGCCAGGACGCGCTCGGCTTCCGCCAGAAGGCCGGCGTAGCTCTGGTACTGCGGTTCACGGCCGGTGCGGACGTAGACGGTGCCCTTGTCGGGCGCCTGCTCGGCGGCTTGGCGCAGTGCCTCCTGCAGGGTGGCCGCGCCTCCTCGGGGGACGCGCAGGTCGCCGCCGTACAGCTGGGAGGCGGGCTGGTGGGAGCGGGGCAGTGGGGAGGCCGGAGCCACGCGGGCCGTGGGGGCGGGGGCGGCCGGGTCGAGCTCGGGGGGCACCGTCCGCGCGCCCTGGCGGACCACGGCGACGGACTGCTGGATGCCGGGCACGGCCCGTACCGCGGCGGCTATCCCCGCTACGAGGGATGGCTCCAGGGCTTCGGAGGTGCTCATGAGACGCTCCCTGCTCTGTCGGATTCCAGCAGCACCTGGCTGATGTCCTGGATCAGCTCGGCCGGGTCGTGCAGGAAGTAGAAGTGGCCGCCCTCGTAGAGCCGGAGGGTGAAGTCGCCGTCGGTCTGGTCACGCCAGCCCTCGAGGGTGTCGAGGGGGGCCCGCGGGTCGGATACGCCGCTCATCACGGTTATGGGGGTGTTCAGGCGGGGCCCGGTGGCGATCCGGTGGTGCTCCCACAGGTCGAAGTCGGCCCGCAGCGTCGGCAGGAGGGCGTCCATGACGTCCTCGTCCCGGGCGATCTCGGGCTCGATTCCGCCGAGCCGGACGACCTCGGCCGCGAGGTCGTCGTCGGAGAGGTCGTGGAGTTGCATGACCCGGCCGGCGGTCCCCGGGGCGGACTGGGCGGAAAGGAAGAGACCGCTGGGCTGGGGGCCTCCCTTCGCGTGCAGGGCCCTGGCCAGTTCGAAGGCGAGCACGGCGCCGCCGGAGTGGCCGAAGAAGGAGAACGGCCCGTCCATGACGGGACGCAGGGCCTGCGTCAGCACCTTGACCAGCGGACCGACCTCGGTGACCGGGGCTTCCGCGATGCGGTTCTGCCGCCCGGGCAGCTGGACGGCGGCGAGTTCGACCTCCGGCGGAACCAGGGAGGCCCAGTCGGCGTAGGCGCCGGCTCCGGCGCCGGCGTGAGGGAAGCAGATGAGGCGGTGGCGGTGGTCGCCCCGCCTGGCACGCCAGATGTAGGGGCTCTCAGCGATCAGTTCGGGATTCCCTGTCATGCCTCACACCTCGCCATGTATGAGAGTCCGGCCTGCACCGGGAAAGTCAGGTCCCGCGTACGCCGCGAATGTGTTCGCACGGCTCCTCCAAGAAATATTCGCTGTGAATAGTGAAACTTCTGTGCCGTCCAAGTTCTGCGCGGAATTCACTGGGGAATTCTTCGGAATTGAATGGACCAGCTGGTGAACCGCTTTCGGCAGAGACCGACGATGGTCGTCGTTTCGCCGGGCCGGCCGGGGTGCCGTGGTGGCGCATGCTGCTGAACGCTTCCCTGCGTTCCGATTCTCTTTCCCTGACTGGCTTTCACCTTGGTCTCCGATGGGGGCACGGGGTCCGGGGTGAGCGCGGCGCCCCGGAAGTAGAAGGCTGGGCGGTTTCATGGGCACCGCATCTCGAGTTCATGGGCCAGGCGCAGCCAGTGGTCGGCGCAGCGGCGGGCCGCCTGGGCCAGCATCCCGGCGCGGTGTCCGGGGACGTTCTGGGCCAGGCGGCTCCACTTCGCGTCGTCGCCGATGGCGTGCAGGGTCAGCAGATGCAGGAGGGCCCGTCCGGACTCGGTGCGCAGCGAAGGGTCCTTGCCCATGTTGGGCAGCATCAGGCTGATGGCTGCGGCAGATGTCCGGGTGCCGGCGCGAAGGCCTGCCGACCGGGACGCGGAGGCCGCGGCCGGAGAGGGGGCCTTCCGGGGTCTGGGTGCCACGGGGTCCTGTCCGAGCCGGATGCGGTCACGGACGTCCTTGGCGGTGGCGGTGGCGATACCGGCGCGCTGCGCGACTTCTCGCAGTGAGGCGTCGGGGTGGGCCGCGATTATCTGGCTGGCCCGGAGCCTTCCCTCGGTCGCGTACAGGGGCCTGACTCGCCCGTCGCGGCCCATTCTGGTGTTCGACTGTTCGCCTTGGGTGGTTGAACGGCGGCGGATGGCCGCGATGGTGCCGGCGGCGAGACCGGTGTTGGCCGCGATGCGGCGGTCGGACCACTGCGGCCGCGCGGCGACGATCCGGGCAGCTGCGGCCGTACGGTCGGCAAGGGTGAGAGGGAGGCCGTGCGCGACGTTGAGTTTGACCGCGAGGGCGAAGGCGTCCTCCGGCTCGCCGTCGAAGAACTCCACCTCGACTTCCTTCTTGCCGCGCAGTTCGGCCCCGCGCAGGCGGTGCATGCCGTCGATGACGCGCATCGTGGGCCGGTGCACGAGGATCGGAGGCAGCTGGGCGTCCAGGTCGGCGAGCAGCCGGACGTGGTCGTCGTCCTCGCCGTTGGCCCGCGGGGAGTCGGACGGCAGCAGTGCGGTGACGGCCACGGTGGCCCGCTGACCACTCGGCCGGCCCGCCGGTGCGGCGGTCGTCGCCGGTGCGGCGGTTGCCGCCGGTGTCCGCGGGCCGTCCGTGAGGACGGGTAGCGGGGCGCTCATCGGTGCGCCTCCACTCGCGTTGCCGTGCAGCCGTTCGCGACGTGCGCGGTGCGCTGCCGTTGGGTGGCCGGCCCACGGGTGACGGGCCGGATGCCGATGGCGGAGGCGCGGGTGTCCGAGACCTTCATGACGTGGTGGTTCCTCCCCGGTGGCCGCCCGGGTCCCCGTAGGTACCAGGCGTGTTCGGTGTGGCGGGCGGCAGACGGATCCACTGAGCTGTCCTGCGTGGCGCGCAGGCAGGCCGGGCGGGATGGCGCGCTCGAGGGGATCCCGTCGCCGGCTGCGAGAGGGCGGCGTGTGGCGGTACACCGGTGCGTACGGATACGGGGACCGTGCGGCTGTATGGACGCTTCCACCAGGGCCGATCCGTTCATCGCGTGCGACTTGACACACAGCTTCAGCAGGTGCACCGCGGCTCCCCTCGACGGTCACGACAACCTCGACCAGAAAAAAATACCAGTGTGCGGGTTTTTTATCGACCCCTCAGCGCGGATTCGTTCTGGTGGCCGAGCCGCGGATAGGGAAACGCACTGCTCCCGCAGCTGCACCTCGGGGGAATTCGGCACAGCTGCGGGAGCGCTTCCCTGGCCGGGCAGATCAGGCTAAACGCCTGATCAGACGGATTTTTTGACGAGGCGTAAGCCTCGCTCGTGCCGCCGTGTTCGCCGGGCGGATGTTGACACAGCCAACAAGTCGCCGACCATCCCCGACCGGGGACTGCCGCCAGAAAAGCATACCTAGTTCGCTGTTTTCAAGCCCTAGATCCACCCCGACCCCCTCCCCCTTGCGCCTCGCGGCCCCCTCCGGCTCATCCGCAGCCACAGGCCAACACCGCACTTGGCCAGGCTGTTCAAGCCCCGGGAGACGATCCTGCGGCGTGGATCGCGAAGAAACCGCTATGCTGGTTTTATAAGCTCAAGGTGCAGTCCCCTTACTCAAGGAGCACCAGTGACCAAACAGGAACGTGCCGTTCGCACACGCCACTCACTCATCTGCTCGGCGGCTGAGGCGTTCGAGCGGCACGGATACGTTCAGGCGAAGCTGTCCGACATCAGTGCCAGTGCCGGCGTGAGCCCGGGTGCTCTGCACTTCCACTTCGAGAACAAGGCCGCCGTGGCCGCCACCGTCGAAGCGTCGGCCGGCGTGAGTCTGCGCCGTGAAGCATGGCTTGCCCAGCGACCCGACATGAACGCGCTGCAGCGGCTGACGAACACCTCGCACGCCCTGGCGGGGCGACTGCGCCGGGATGTCGTGGCACGCGCCGGCTTCAAGCTGAGTTACGAAGCGCCTCACAGCTCCGGGCCCACTCTCCATCAGGAGTGGCAGGTGTGCGTTCGACAGCTGCTGGCGGAGGCGTCCGACGAGGCTCTCCTGCTCGAGGGAACCGAACACTCCGTGGTGGCCGACGGAATCGTCGCGGCCACCACGGGTTTCGAGATGCTCGGGCGTGAGGACCCCGCGTGGTTCTCCGCCACGGCGCTCACCGCGTTCTGGCGGCTCATCCTTCCGTCCATAGCGCGGCCCCAGACCCTCCGCGCGCTCGAGCCCGGCGGCTCACCCACCCGCGTCGAAGGGCACCAGTCGCCCATCGGGTGAGTCACGGACTCCTCGTCCTGCTCCGGCCGGCCCCGTGCTGGAGAAGAGGCCTCAGTGCGATTCGGCCGGAGTGCCGGACGGCATCAGACGGTCGGCGAAGGCGCCCGTCACAAGTCTGGGGAGGAGCAGGCCCCAGAGGTGTGTGACGGTGTCCGCCCGATGGACAGGCGGACTCTGCGTCAGGACGCCCAGGCTGAGCGTTGTGGCCACCAGGGTGGCCACAACGGCGTCCGCGGGCGCATCCTGCCTCAGCACGCGCTCTTCACGGGCCCGGTCGAGCGTCTCCCCCACCCAGGCTGCCCATAGATCGCGGGAGTCGGCCGACGCGCCGGACCGGTCGAGGCTTCGCACGGTGTTGAAGCCGACCCTCAGGAGCACGTCCTCTCCGAGCTCCCGGACCAGGTCGTGCGTCGTATCGATCAGGAGTTGCAGAGAGCCGCCCGGCGGCCGGCCCTCGTGTCGCCCGGTGATCCGGGTGAGGCGCAGTTCCGCCGCCGCGGCGACCGCGTCGGCCAGCGACGCCTTGTTGGCGAAATGGAAGTGGAGGGCTCCGTTACTCACTCCTGCATGCGAGCTGATCATGGACAGGGACGCGAGCGTGAACCCCTGCCTGTCGAATATCTCGGCGGCGGACTCGATCAGAGCGTCGCGCGTGCGCAGCGCGCGGCCTTGCTGGGCCATCTGGGCACTCCGTTGCTGCGGGATTGCGGGGTGTGAGGGCAACGAGTCGAAGCCGGGCTCCGTGGGACTCGCTCCAGGCAGATTAACAAACCGCGCGCACGGTTTTTCGCTGTCTCTCCGTACTCCTCCGTCAGCGCGATGGGCGGCGGGTGCTAAATATCCGTAAGAACTCTCCGAAAACGCCACACTGCCGCGGTGCTCCTGTACATTTCGTGCCGCTGTCGCGCCGCTGACCAGCGGCGGTGCCCGCCCTGCGGCGCATGTCCGCGACAGCGCAGGTCTCGGAGACGAGGAGCCCCGGATGGTGCACCCGATACGCACGCAAGTGGTCGTGGTCGGGGGAGGTCCGGTCGGCATGCTGCTCGCCGCCGAACTGGTCAGGTTCGGCGTGGACGCACTGGTGCTGGAGCGGGAGGCCACCACGTCGGAGAGGCCCAAGGCCACCACACTCCACGCCCGCACGGTCCAGACACTAGCCCGCCGTGGGTACCTGACCGCCCCGGAAATGTCCTCGACCGCGGGTACGGTCAGCAGCCCGTTCCACTTCGCCGGCATCCCGGGCTTGCACATCACCGCGCCCGCGGCCGAACCCGAACCCGTCCTCAAGCGGGCACAAGCTGACTTCGAGCGGCTCTTCGAGGGCCGGGCCCGCGCCGCCGGGGCGCGAGTGATGCGTGAGCACCACATGGTCGAGATCCGCCAACTGCCGGACGGAGTAGCAGTACTGGCCGAAGGACCGCAGGGGCCCACAGTGTTCGAGGCGGCCTACGTGGTCGGCGCCGACGGTGCACGCGGCACGGTGCGCGAGCAGGCAGGAATCCTCTCCGACACGTACGAAGCCACGGTCTCGGCGATGATGGGCCTCGTGCGCCTGGACGACCCGAACGCTCTGAGCGCCGGATGGCACCGCACCTCAAACGGGTGGGTCGTCGCCAAGGAAGGCGCCGATGGCGAGACGCATATCCGTACCGTCAACTTCGCGCAGACCGACGTCGACCGTGGCCGGCCCCTCTCTCTGGAGGAACTGCGCGGGGAGACGTCGAAGATCATGGGCCGGGAGATCGCCATGAGCGCACCACGGTGGCTCAGCCGGTTCAGCGACTACGCACGACTGGCACGCGCTTACCGGGAGAGACGGGTCCTGCTGGCTGGAGACGCCGCGCACCTCCATTTCCCCATCGGGGGGCAGGGCTTGAGCACCGGGCTCCTCGACGCCCTGAATCTGGCTTGGAAGCTGGCGGCCACCGTGCAGGGATCGGCGAGCGCGAGCCTGCTGAACTCCTACGAGACCGAGCGCCGCCCCGCCGCCGAACGCGTCATCGACAACGTCCGGGCGCAGGTATCGCTGATGCACCCCGAGGTCCGGCTCGATTCGCTGCGGAGCCTGGTCAGTGGGCTGCTCGTCGACGACCGGGGCGGGTCCCACCTCGCCGCGATGATCAGCGCCCAGGACACCGTGCTTCCGGCGCGCTCCCTCAGCCCTTCCCCGTGGGAGGGGAAGTTCCTGCAGAACATCGCCCTGACCACGCGGTCGGGGCCGACCGACGTGATCGGTCTGCTGCGGGAAGGCCGGATGCTGCTGCTTCTCTTCGGCACCGACACCTGCGAGCAGCACGAGAAGGCCGCGCAGCGGTGGTCACACTCCTTGCGGATCGTACGAGCCGAACCGGTGGCTGTGGTGCCCTGCGCCGCCCTGCTCGTGCGGCCCGACGGCTATATCGCCTGGGCCTCCGACGGCGGAGGCCTGGACGAGACACTGGCTGAGTACCTGACCGCGGACGGCGGTGTCACCTCCGCAGGGTGACCGGTCCGGCCGGTAGGGGGACCGGCCGGGGCGGCTTCCATACTCAGCTCGCGGCGGCAACCGTCGGGCGGGGCCCTTCCATCCGAGCGGTACCGCCGGCCTCTCTGTAGACCAAGGCGCCGCGGCCTGGTGACATGTCCACGGTCGCGAGTACGGAGGACAGCACGACGTTGGGCAGGATGTGGCGCAGCAGCTGCGAGACCCGCTGGTCCAGGTCCTGGTATCCGCTGATGATCTGCGACATGGCCTGGACGCCGGCGAAGGAGCCCACCAGGACGTCAGCCGTCTCGGACGCGACCACGTGGGGCAGCAACTCCCCCCGCGCCTCCTTCAGCAGATCCAGGACGATGTCGCTCCAGCGCAGGAAGGGGCCACTGCGGTCGAGTTCGCTCGCCTGCTGGTCCAGTGACAGGCGTACCCCTGCCCTGACCATGGGGTCCGTCTGCAAACGGTAGGCGTGCAGCACGACGGTGTCGACGATCTCCTGGACCTTGGAGTTGCGGGCGGGGATCACCAGGCGCTGGTCCTGTTCCGCCAGCACGCCCTCGGCCAAGTGGTCCTTGGACTGGAAGTGGAAGTACAGCGCCCCCTTTGTCACATTGGCGGTGGCGAGGATCTCAGTGATGGTGGCGGCCTGGTACCCACGTTCCTCGAACACCTTCGCGGCTGCCACCAGGATGGTCTGGCGCGTACGAACCGCCCGATCCTGTTTGACCACTTTCTCCCTCCATTCCCAAGTCGTTGGGTTCCGTGAACCCCTACCCAAAAAAACCGTCAAGTACGTATCTTACAACAGGCGGACGCCGTGGTCTGTCCGCCGGAGGACTTTCTCGGAGAAAAAAGTGGACCGCAGCGCCTGTTCGCCGGCGGGCCCGTATCCAGGGGGACAGATGATTCTCGTGACAGGAGCAACGGGCACAGTGGGGCAGCTGGTCCTTGAGCGGCTGCCCGCCGACTTCGCGGTCCGCGTCCTGGCTAGAGATCCGTCCCGGGTCTCCGTCCCACGTGAGGGCGTGGAGGTGGTGCGTGCCGACTACGGCGACCAGGGCAGCCTGAGAGAGGCGCTCACGGGCGTGCGCCGGGCACTGTTGGTGACTACCCGGGTAGGGGGGAACGACGACGTCGCGTTCTTGCGTACCGCTCGCGAGGCCGGGGTCCGGCAGGTGGTGAAACTGTCCGCAGCCAACGTCGTCGACGCCCGGGCACAGGACCTCATCACCCGCTGGCAACGTGACTGCGAGGCGGCACTGACCTCCTCGGGGCTCGACTGGACACTGCTGCGCCCCCGCGCGTTCATGTCCAACGCCCTGTCATGGGCCGCTTCCGTCCGCGCCGAGGGCCTGGTGCGTGCGCTGTACGGACACGCACCCAACGCGTGCGTGCACCCGCGGGACATCGCCGAGGTGGCGGTGCTCGCACTCACCGAGGACCGCCACGCCGGGCAGGCGTACACCCTGACAGGACCTCACCCGCTCACCGCCGCCGAGCAGACGGAGCAGCTCGGGGAGGTACTCGGCCGCCGGTTGCGGTTCGAGGAGATGGAACCGCCCCAGGCACGTGCGTCGCTACTGCGACGCCATCCCGGGGCGGTGGTGGAGGCATTGATGGACGGTGCGCTGCGCCAGAAGGCGGGGGCCAAGGCACAGGTGCTGGACACGATCGCGGCGGTGACGGGCAGCGCGCCGAGGTCGTTCCGCACCTGGGCGCAGGATCATGCGGGCGCCTTCGCGCCGGCTATTGCTCCGGTGGCCTGACGAGGCGGAGTGCCCGGTTAGACAGGGAGGCAGCAGGCGGTGACGGTGGCGCTGAAGAGAGGTTCGCCGCCCTGCTGGCCGGACACGAGCACCAGGTCCTCCCCCGGACCTGCCGGGAGCCGGTGTGCCTCGAGAAAGCAAGGGCTGTCTAGCTCGGCATAACGCTGGAACCGGCTGACGAGCCGAGTGGGAAGCAGCGGGGACTTGTTCAGCGACGAGCGGTTGAGAATGGCGACAGTGGCCTGCCGGGCGGCCTCCATGAGCACCATGCCCGGGATGTGGTCCACAGGGTGGTCGAACAGGATCGGATGGCGCGTGTCCACTCTCAGTTGCCAGCGGTCGGCTTCTCCCAGTGGCGATAGCACCACATCCGTGGGCGACATCCGGCCGACGCTCTGCGGGGAGACCGGTGCGGTGAGCCGGATCGGAGGGCGTCCGTCGGACAGGCGGCTTCCGCGAACCCGCTGGTAGACATCAGGGCTGACACACGTGTAGGCGGCGCCGCCTGTTGCGACGACATGCCCGTCGCGACGGACGATCGCCTCGTAGCGGGCCCCGGCATGACCTTGTCGGCGCTGCTTCACTTCCGTGTAGGTGACCTCGATGTCCAGAGAGGCGGGAACGGCCTCCAGGCCCAGGTACTGCGGGTGCACGGCCACTTCGAGGTCGTGCATCAGAAATTGGTGGCCGACCGGCACAGCGAACTCTGCATGGGCCAGTAACGAACCAACTTGGCGGATTGTTTCTGTCGCCATCAGCGGATCATAGTTTCCGTTGACCGGCGTGAAGAAGCTGTGACCTCGGGGCCACTGGGCCGTGATGGCGAAGCGAGTGTCTGCGTGTCGTTCCCATCCGGTGAGCAGAACCTCCGCGACCGCGGCGCGGTGCACCAGCTCCTTGGGCACCGTGGAAGTGAGGGAACCGTAGCCGGACAGGGCGGGCGAACCGTTCACGATGCTTTGCGGCGACTGGTCGGTCGGTCTGGCGTACCGGAACGTGTCCATTGTTGACATGTATCCCCCAGGGTCGCGGCTTGGTTGAGCGGGACGCTTCGCATCGCCGCCGGGACCAAAGATACGTACCCCCCGGTTTCATTTCTAGCCCGCTTCGGGCAATTCACGGGGCGGGATATGGAATTACATCCTCCGCCTCGGTCCGGAGCGAACCGCCGGCACGTGGAGGGCGCCCCAGCATCCCTCCTTGTGCACCTACCGGAAGAGGGCTCGTGCTTGCGTACAACCTGATCTTCCTGGTCCGGCAATGCTCCAGGCTCCGGCCGCTGCACGTCAGACGGGTCTCGATCTCCTCTTTGGCCCAGGGTCACAACAGACTGCAGCTATGGGGAGTTCGGTCATTTGACCCAACGGCGCGACGGCGTGGCGGGAAGCCGAGCGCAGGCGCGGATTGTCGGGCAGACCGGTGTCATTGCAGCCGCCACAGCCCGATCGATCCGATTCCTTGACGCGTTTCTAACGCGGTGAACCGCATACGTCCCTCGACACACAAACCGGTGCGCCGTTATTTTCTAGTGGGCGCAACCAGTGACCACGGTTGCAATGCCGAGCCAAGCGGCCACAGCGGCCGTGGTATCCACCTCAAGACGTCAGGTGGGCCCCGCGCCGACTGAGCAGTACAACCAAGCACGCCCCGGGGGGAAGGCATGCTCGCTACCAGGTATTGCGTTGCATCACCAGCCGGAACCGGCCCTCTGAGGCGGTGTCTGGGGCTGCGCGCCGGTTGTGCCTGCCCCAGGGCCTGGTCGTCACCTGTCACGGCCCGTAAAGCGCCGCCATCGTTGTGGCTCCGGGAAATGAGGACCGCTGTCGCGCCGGCACCTGCGGCCTCCGCCGTCCCTCGCACCGAAACCGCAGGGCTCCGAGCTCCCCGCAGACCACGTCGCTCTGCCGGAGCCGGACGCTATCCGTGGGGGCACCTCCGGAAAGTGGACGCGTACGGCGGGTACGAGTCGTCCGTATGTCTGCTCAGCGCACCGTCTCGAGGCGCACACACTTCTGGCAATGCGGGCCGCCGCGGGCGGGACCGTTTGGTGGAACTGATATCCGTACTGGGTCGCTTCGGTCGCTGAGAGGAACATTCCATGCCCACTGACCTGGGAATATCCAGTAGTGACCCAGTAGACCGAGCAGTTACCCAAGTGGGATTCACCCGCCGTTCCACACCCTTGGCCACGGCGTTGTGGTGCGCGGAACGTAACTGGCCCGTCCACCCCCTGGCCCCCGGCCGTAAGACACCAGCAGCGAACTGTGCTGACTGCCAGTCCCGTAGCCATACGCCGGAACAGTGCCCATGCATCCCCGCCGGTCGGTGGTGCCACGGCTTTCACTGCGCCACCACCGACCGGGCCCGCATCGTCCGCTGGTGGGGCCTGCAGCCACGGTTCGGCGTAGGCGTGGCCTGCGGAGCCGCTGGACTCCTGGTGATAGATGTGGACTCCCACCCCGCGCCGCCCCCCGAACACGACCGGTTACTGCCAGGTATTCACATCCCCGAATCGATTTCCTTGAGCGGCCTGCGACACGGCTACCACAGCCTGGCCCTGCTAGCCGCTCTCCGTGGACAGGACGATCCCGCCCAGGACACCACCACTCTGCGCGTCCGCACCCCTTCCGGCGGGCTGCACCTCTGGTACGCGGTCAACAGCAACGACGCCTGGCGGTGCTCGACCGGATCCGGCACAAAAAGGGCACTGGCATGGCAGGTAGACGTCCGAGCACACGGCGGATACATCATCGCCCCCGGCACCACGACAGCCGCCGGCACCTACACCGCCTGCCTCCCGGCCCAGGCCCCAGCTCCGCTACCTCGCTGGCTGGCAGCGGAATTGGAACGTACGGGGCACCGTCCCCCACCACTCGCTACCCGCACACCGACAGCAGTGCCACGTCGCGCTCGCGCCGCAATCATCGCGGCAGGAGGAGGCAGGAACGCTGCCGCCAGGACACTCTCCACCGTCCTGAGTGCGGTGCTGGACTGCGGTGCCGTCGCCGAAGGCGCCGGGTTCAGCGACAAACTCAACCGAGCAGCCTTCACCGCCGGTGGACTCGTCGGTGCCGGACGCATGAACCTCACCGATGCAGAGAGCGCGCTCCTCGCTGCCGCCGCACAAGCGCGGCCCGGCCAGCTTCACCGGGCCGCACAGATCATCCACAGCGGCCTAGCCGCTGGCAGCCGACGGCCGCTCGACCTGGGAGATCGCTCGTGAATGAAACGCCCTTCGCTCCAGAAGGGCTGTTCGATCCGGTCGAGATGGCCCGGCAGATCATGCTGCTCGCCTCCCCCGGAGCTTCCACTGAGCGAGCCTCCCCGGGCTTACCACCTGTCCCCGCCGACGAGAACGGACTGCTCCCCGACACCCTCAGCGACCGCGGCAACGCCAAACTGTTCGTGAACCTCTACGGACGCGACTTCCGCCACGTACCGGGGCTGGGCTGGTTCAAGTGGTCGGGCTACCGCTGGACGGTCGACGAAGACGACGCCGTCATCTGGGCCGCAGGGGAAATGGCTGAAGCCTTCGCCGAGACCGATTCCCGCGCTCGGCACAACGACAGTGCGCTGCGCCGGCACCGTCGCCGCGCACTGTCCACCTCAGGTATGAAAGCCATGCTCACGCAGGCTAAGGCCGCACCAGGCATGGTCCTCAACGCCTCTCTTCTGGATGCTGACCCATACGCCCTGTGCACACCCGAAGGCGTCGTCGATCTCACCACCGGCATGCTCTCCGCCCCCGATCCGGAGAAGCATTACCACTCCCGCGCCACGAGCGTCGCACCGCGCCCGATGGCGACCCCACGCTGGGAAAACTTCCTCACCGACACCTTCGGCGACGACAGCGCCGGCACCCAGATGATCGACTTCCTGCACGAGCTGCTGGGGTACTCCATCACCGGTGACGTCGGCGCACAGATCATGCCCTTCCTTTATGGGCAGGGAAAGAACGGCAAGTCGGTCCTGTTGGACGTCATGGTGAAGCTCTTGGGCGACTACGCCGACGCGGCCCCTCCCGGATTCCTCATGGCCCGGCACTTCGAGGGTCACCCGACCGATCTGGCAGAGCTCCACGGGCGTCGCATCATCGTCTGCTCGGAGCTGAAACCCGGGGACCGCTTCGACGAGGCCCGGGTGAAGCTGCTGACCGGTGGCGATCGGATCAAAGCCCGCCGTATGCGGCAAGACTTCTTCTCCTTCACCCCTACCCACAAGCTTTGGCTGCTGGGCAACCACCGCCCCGAAGTCGGCACCGGCGGGTACGCGTTCTGGCGACGTATGAAGCTGATTCCGTTCGACCGGATCGTCCGCGACGACCGCAAGGTCGACAACCTCGCCGACCTTCTCGTATCCGAAGAAGGACCCGGCATCCTGCACTGGCTCATCACGGGGGCTCGCCGGTATCTCACCGGTCCTCGTGATCTCACCGGCCCCCAGCAGGTCCGCACCGCCACCACCGCCTATGCCGAGACCGAAGACCACATGGGCAGATTCCTCGGCGAACGCTGTTTCTTGGGGCCGACCGTGCGCGCAGAACAGAGCCAGCTGTACAGCAGCTACAGAGCCTGGTGCCAGCTTGAAGGCGCATCCCCCGTCTCCTCTCGCGCCTTCGCGGCCCGGGTACGCGAGACAGTAGGCATCGCCACCCCGAAAGACATGATCTTTTCGAATCAGCGGAAGTTCTATCCCGGTATCGGGCTCAACGCGGAAGCGGGAGCAACCTCATGAGCGCTCTGATCGACCCCGAGCAGATCGCTCACGAGAGTGACCTGGTCTGGCTGGAGGACACCAGTTCCCTGAACTACATACGCCAGAGCCTGGACCGACTCCCCAACCGTCGCGGGAAGCCCGCCTACCACCGCGGCGGCAGAATGGTCGGCTACGCCCTTCTGGGCCCCACCGCCCGCTCATCGCACACATCAGGCACTTTCCTGCGCCGCGTGTTCTGGCTCCTCCCCCACGACCGGGACAGCGCCCCCGACGGGCTCTACGCATGCGGCGCCCCCTCCGAGGCAGTCGATCCTCGCACCATCGCACCCCGGGTCAAGGGCTACAAGACACAGCGTTCCGAGGGTGGGCCCGAATCTGCGGCAATGCGTGAGCTGGGCATCACACTTCCTGAGGTCTGAGGCCGTCCCCAGGT
>NZ_JBHWZS010000107.1:0-25841 GCF_042728155.1 Streptomyces sp. NPDC060209 | reverse complement strand
CCACCGAGAAGCCACCCGCCTGCACACCGAACGCTTCTCCCAAGCCGTCGACAAACTCGGATCCGACTCACCCGCGGTCCGGCTCGGCGGCGTCCACGCCCTCGCCGGCCTCGCCGACGACGCCCCCGACGACGACCTGCGCCAGACCTGCATCGACGTCCTGTGCGCCTACCTCCGACTGCCCTTTGCCCCCGACCCCGGCGACCTACCCACCCTGCCCGACGGGACTCCGCCCCCCGAAGAACAGCGCGACGCCCACCAGGAGAAGAGGAACCGTTACCGCGCACTGCGCGAGGTCCGACACACGATCCTGCGCCTCATCGGAGACCACTACCGCATCCCCACCGGCACTCACCGCTCATGGCAGGGCTGCAACCTCGACCTCACCGGGGTCACCGTCGACGGTCACATGAGCTTCGACGGCGCGGAGTTCTCCGGTGGCTCCGTGCGCTTCGACGGCGCGAGGTTGTCCGGTGGCGCCGTGAGTTTTGTTGACACGAGGTTCTGCGGAGGCTCCGTGCGCTTCGTCAACGCGGAGTTCTCGGATGGCGTCATGAACTTCGGCGACGCGAGGTTCTCTGCCGGCTCCGTGCGCTTCGACGACGCGGAGTTCTCGGATGGCGTCATGAACTTCGACGGCGCGGAGTTCTCCGGAGGATTGGTGCACTTCGACGGCGCGAAGTTCTTGGGAGGCGTCGTAAGTTTCGTCGACGCGAGGTTCTGCGGTGGCGCCGTGAGTTTCGTCGACGCGGAGTTCTCTGCTGGCTCCGTACGCTTCGACGACGCGGAGTTCCCCTCCGGCGTCGTGAACTTCTTCGGCGCGAGGTTCTGGGGCGGCGACGTGCACTTCGAAGACGCGCAGTTCTCGGGCGGGGAAGTGACCTTCCTCCGCGCAGACTTCTCCGGCGGCGCTGTACGTTTGGACCGTGCGACGTTCTCGGGCGGCGCCGTAAACTTCGGCGGTGCGAGGTTCACCGTTCAGGGATGAACGCTCGGATGCCGCGCCGTCGTAAGCCGGTCCGGATGGCTCGTGACGAATACGCCTTGTCGGCGATGACCGTCTCGGGCCTGCGACGGGGTCGGCCTGCGGACAGGCGGGGCACTCGCACCGCCTCCAGCACCGTGTCGAAGACCGTTGAGTCGTTGACGTTGACGACGATGGCCAGAGGCAGGCCGCGGCCGTCGGCTGCGAGGTGGACCTTGGTGGTCAGCCCGCCGCAGGACCGGCCGAGTGCCTGGCCAAGCGTCGGATGTGGCGGATCTTCCAGTTCGTCCTGTGCCAGTGCCCCCTTTTGCGAGCTCCGGCGGCGTGCTGGTGGGCACGGTTGATGGTGGAGTCCACCGACACGGTCCACTCCACCGTGCCCACCGCATCGTCTTTGACCTGCACGTACTCCAGCAGCCTTGCCCAGGTTCCGTCTGCCTCCCAGCGGGCGAAACGTTCGTAGACGGTCTGCCAGGGACCATAACGCTCGGGCAGGTCACGCCAGGGTGCCCCGGTCCGCAACCGCCAGAGCACGCCGTTCACCACCTGGCGGTGATCCCGCCACGGCCGCCCACGGCCATCAGTACGCGGCAGCAGTGGGCCTATCCGCTCCCACGCCGCATCCGTCAATTCACTCCGGCCAACCACAAGATCAATGATCAGGTGTGGCTAGTCACCCATGAACCACAAGTAACTGCCCGGCGTTGCCGCACACGCTTCAAGAAGCTCGGCAAGGTCGACCAGGGCCGCTTTCTGCTGGTCGTCAGTGCACCCCCGTGTCAGGGTGGTGACTTCCTGGCGGACGACTTGAGCTTCCTGTTCGTTGAACAGCGTGTCGCCGTACGGATCCACCCAGCCGAGCTTGCCCGAGCCATGCCGGTCGAGGGTGCTCAGCACCCTCGCCAACGCCTCACCGTGCTCGTAAGAGCCCCGCAGCAGGGTGTCCCGGGACGCACCCTTTCGCGTGGGTCGCCCCGAGTGCAGTTCCAGCTCAATCCCCATGACCCCTCCTTCGCCTCGGACAACGAAGCTTCTCAGAGATCATTTGTCAGACACGCTTTACTGATGGTTTCAGAATGAGGTTCGGAGTCGTCTCAAGCAGATGATGCTGCAGGCGAGTTGGAGTAGTCCGAGGTGGAGGTCGGCTCGTATCTCGTAGCGGATGCGCAGTCGTTTGAACTGGTGGAGCCAGGCGAAGGTCCGCTCGACGACCCAGCGTGTTTTGCCCAGCCCCGAGCCGTGCGGGGTGCCGCGGCGGGCAATCTTGGGTGTGATCCCACGTGCGCGGACGAGACGCCGGTACTTGTCGTAGTCGTACCCGCGATCGGCGAACAGTCGCCGTGGCCGATGGCGTGGCCGGCCCCACAGCCCACGGATGCGGGGTATGGCGTCCAGTAAAGGCATGAGCTGAGTGACATCGTGACGGTTTCCGCTGGTCAGAGAGACGGCGAGCGGAGTTCCGTGCCGGTCGACGATCAGGTGGTGCTTGCTGCCGGGCCGGGCCCGGTCGACCGGCGAAGGTCCGGTGTGAGCCCCCCTTTAAGGGCCCTGACGTGCGAGCCGTCGATCGAGGCGTCGCCCATCTCCAGCAAGCCCTCTTTGCGTAGTTCCGCCAGGAGAACCTCATGCAGGCGGGGCCATACTCCGGCCTCGGTCCAGTCCCGTAGACGCCGCCAGGCGGTCACCCCGCTGCAGCCCACCAGTTCTGCGGGAACGTCCCGCCAGCTCACACTCTTGCGCAGCACGTAGACGATGCCCCGCAAAGTGGCACGGTCATCGGCCGGCAGCCGCCCGGGATACCGGTGCCGTCGAGGCGGACGAACCGGCAGCAGCGGGGCTATGCGTTCCCACACGTCATCAGGCACAAGATCAGCAGACACCCACCAGATCCTGCCGACCCAACACCCAACTGCCAAGCGACCACACCGATCTCATTCTGAAACGATCAGTTAAGCCCCGGCTGATGATGCGGCGACGCTGAGTAACCGCCTGTCAGTCGACTTCTACGGTCACTCGGTGGTTGCTGGCTCGCCGTCGGGGACTGTCAGGGCCCAGGTGGCCATGGTGTCGAGGACAGCGCGCAGTCCTTCACCGAGGGGAGTGAGCCGGTACTCGACCCGTGGGGGAATCTCCGAATAGGCGGTGCGCAGGACGATGCCATGTCGCTCGAACCGGCGCAGCCGGCTGGTCAGGGTGTGCGGGCTGATGCCGGGCAGGGCGTCGCGCAACTCTGTGAAGCGGTGGGGTCCGCGCAGGAGTTCGCGCACGATAAGGGTGGCCCACGGCCCGTCGAGCAGGGTGATGAACCGGGGGACGCCGCACTCCGGAAGACGGTCAGCAGTCATGGTTCGAGTTTATGCCATTAGTGCAGTTGATGTAACCAGTGCGGTGTGTGCACTAATAGGTCCATGACCTACGCGTTTCGTGGTCAGCCCGCACCACACAACATGGAGGACGACATGCCCGCGATCACTACGGCCAACACCGCAAGCGAGATGGTGCGCTCGGCCACGACCACCGCGTTGCGGGTCGCCGCGCGCGAGCTGGAGCTGTACGTCGCCGGGGACGTCGCCGGGGCGGATGAGGTGTTCGCCCCTGATCTGATCGATCACAACCCCGCTTTCGATGCCGTCTCGGGCGTCGACGGCATACGTGCGCTGGTCGCCGCGACCCGTGACGGATTCACCAACAGGCAGATCCGGATCCTGTTCCAGGAGGAGCTGCCTGGCGGCTGGGTCGTCCTCCAGTGGCAGCTGACCGCGACCCACACCGGAGACGCGTTCGGGTTCGCCGCCATCGGCAACCCGGTCGATTTCCAGGGCCAGAACATCGTGCGCATTGTCGACGGCAAGATCAGCGAGATGTACCACATCGAAGAAATGCTCAAGCTCACCCAGCAGATCAGCACGGGCACGCAGCCTGCGTGATGGTCGAGATCTTCTCGGGCGACGGCCGCCCGTGAGGCCGTTGCTGTTCAGGCGGCCTGGGCGAGCTGGTCCGGCCGGGGGGTGCCCCTATCTCTTTGGGTCACTCCGTGGTGAGGGGAAACGCGTGGGTGTGGATGCGCACCTGGGCGGTGTTGGCGTCGTCCTCGTCGGCGGCCCGGTCGCGGTAGGTGTCGACGAGGGCGTGCATCTTCTCGACGAGCTCTTGGGTGAGCTCGAGTGTCAGCCGTAGTGTCGCGCTGCTCATGTCCCAGGTGCGGTTCCATTCCTCCGGCCATGCCTGGCGGTTGCCGAGCCAGGTCGACAGGTCCCGGGTCTGGGTGGTGGCGACCTCTTGGAGATACATGTCGGCAGCCCCGCGCACGTCCGGGCTGGTGTCCGTGAGCAGTGTGTCGTCGAAGCGCAGGCCCTGGTGGGCTGCCTGCCACCACCGCTCCCGGCCCTTGCCGTGCTCGGGGGCGTCCTCGATGAAGCCGTGAATGGCGAGCTGCCGCAGGTGGTAGCTGGTCGCGCCGCTTGACTCGCCCAGCGTTTCGGCGAGTTGGGACGCGGTGGCGGGGCCGCTGAAGCGCAGGGCGTCCAGCACTTGCATGCGCAGTGGGTGTGCGAGCCCGCGCAGGGATCGGGCATCGAGATTGCGGACGTGCGGGTCCTGGGGCTCGTTCATGCTCACGAATAGCAATGCAAAGAAATTCTTGCAATGAAATATTTGCATCGGACTCTTTGGAGTGGCTGGTCTCCACAGGATGGCGTCGCAGGCAGCAGATTTTCAGCAGATGGGGCGGTTTGGAATGTATGTAGTCTCTGTTCTGAATCCTCCTGGTTGGCCATGGGTGCGGCGGAGTTCGGGATTGAGGGACCTGGTCATCACGGAGCTGCGGATGGCCTTCGACCGGTGGGTCCCGAACGCCGATGGGCAGCCCGGATGGCAAGGAGAACGTTCGTCGTGGTCGACATCACCGAGATCTATGTCCACTGGTACGCGGGCCGCTCGATGAGCGCGCTGGCCGCGTCGCTGGGGGTGGACCGCAAGACAGTCAGGAAGTACCTGGCGCCGGCGGAGGCGTCCGGGATCACTCCGGGCGGGCCGCCGATGACCGAGGCCGACTGGGCCGGGCTGATCAAGGGATGGTTTCCCGGTCTCGTCGACAGGAGACTGCGGCAGGTCACCTGGTCCGACATCGACCAACACCGGCACTACATCAAGGACTTGCTCGGGACTGTAACGGTCTCCACGATCCACCAGAGGTTGCGGGACGAGCACAAACTGAAGGTGTCGATCTCCTCATTCCGCCGCTGGGTGCACGCCACGTTGCCCGACGAGGTGAGCCGCTCGCAGGTCACGGGGTGTGACCGAGATGCGCGCCAAAGGGGCAAAGGGATGATCTTGAATCCCTGAAGGTCTGGCCCGTCACCCGTTCGGCTCAGTTTCGTTGGTGATGTTGTTGTCGTCCGGGCCTGGGGTGGGTTGTGACTTCGATCGAGCGGACCGCGTATCCGCGGTTCAAGCGGCTGATCACCGCGCACGAGCTGCATCTGTTCTTCTCGCCGACTCGCAATGAGCTGGAGTGGGCGGCCGATGCCACGGACTGCGATGAGCATCTGGTGGCCCTGCTGCTGATGCTGAAGTCGTACCAGCGCATGGGGTGTTTCCCGGCGGTGGAGGACATCCCCGAGATGGTGGTGGACTTCGTGCGACGTCAGGTAGAGCCCCCGGAGGGCACGCTGCCGGTGTACCGGGCGGAGAGGACGGCCAAGCATCACCGGGGCTTGGTCCGTAAGCAGGTCGGCGTGAAGTACGACCAGGCCAAGGCCCCTGGGATCGCCGAGCAGTCGATCCGCAAGGAGGCCGCGGCGAAGAACCGCCCGGCGGACCTCATCAACATCGCGCTGGAGAAGGTGGTGGAGGCCGGGCTGGAGCTACCCGGGTTCTCCACCTTCGACAAGATGGCCTCGAAGATCCGCACCGAGGTGAACGCCTCGATCCGCGCGGGCATCCACGACCGCATGAGCGCCGCTCAGCGGGCGGGGCTGCTGCGGCTGCTGGAGGAGCGCGACAGCGACGGGACGACGCTGTTCAACCGGCTGAAAAAGCCCGCGCAGGGCCCGACCTGGTCGCACTTCAAGAACCTGACCAAGCGTCTGGAATGGTTGGACGATCTCGGCGACACCTGTGTGTGGATGGACCGTGTCGCCGCAGGGAAGATCACCGACTTCGCCGGTGAGGCGGACGCGGCGGATGCCTCGGAGCTGCGGGACTTCGTCCCCGTCAAGCGCATCGCGCTGGTCGCGGCCCTGACGCACAAGGCGCGGATGCGGGTGCGGGACGACCTCGCGACGATGTTCTGCAAGCGGGTGGCCACGAAGATCAAGAAGGCCAGGGTGGAACTGGAAGAGATCCGGCTCGCCGAGCGGGAGATCGTCGAGGCCCTGATCGGGAACTACCGCACGGTGCTCAAGCACATCGACGCGGGCGGCCCGGCCCAGGATGCGTTGGAGAAGGCCGCAGCTATGACCGCCGAGGCCCGCCAGGCCCTTCAGGACCTGGACGAGGAGGCGTCGGCCGACGAGGTCGCGCGGCGGCTGGAGGGCAGGGTCTCCCCGGCCGTGATCGCCCTGGTGAAGGCCCAGGTGTTGCAGGCCGGCGGTCTCGGCGCGGTCACGCAGGCGGTGGAGGGCTTCGGCGGGTTCGCCAAGCAGTACGAGCAGATCGAGAAGGTCTCCGCCCATCACGGCAACTTCTGGGAAGTGCTGCTGTACGGGCAGATCGGCCGGGACCGGGCGGTGATGTTCGACCTGGCCGACAAGCTGGAGTTCACCGCGACCAGCGAGGACAGCCGCGTGTTGGACGCACTCGCGCACGCCCAGCGGCACCACAGTGCCCGCGGCGAGTACATCACCGCCTTCAACGAGAAGGGCAAGGAGGTCGGCATCTCCTTCGCCACCCAGAACTGGCGCAAGGCTGTGGTCGACAAGACCCGGACCGGGCAGTTCGTCCGCAAGCACTTCGAGGCGATGGTGTTCACCGCTCTCGCGGAGGAGTTGCGTACCGGCGACGTAGCCGTAGTCGGCTCGGAGGAGTACGCCGACTGGTCCGAGCAACTGCTGACCTGGGAGGCCGTCCAGGCGACTCTAGGGTCCTACCTGGTGGAGGTCGGCCTGTGCGAGGAGGGCGAGACCGCGGAGTTCGACGCGAAGTTCTTCCGCCGGCAGCTGGAGGACAAGCTGCGGAACGCCGCCGCGGCGGCAGACGCCGGGTACCCGGACAATGAGGGCCTGGTCATCAATCCGGAGACGGGCATCCCGTCGCTCAAGGCGCACCGAGCTGACGGTCAGCGGCCCTCGGCGAAGCGGCTGGAGCAGGAGATCAAGGCGAGGATGCCGGAGCGGTCCCTGATGGGGATCGTGGCACGGACTGCGTACTGGGTGGAGTGGTGGCGCCGTTTCGGCCCGCCCTCCGGGAACGAGCCCAAGCTCACCGACCGCTTGGGCCGGTACGTGATCGTCACGTTCGTCAAGGGCACCAACATGGGCTCCTACGAAGCTGCCCGGCACATCCCCGGCGTAAGCGGGCACGAGCTGTCGTACGTCGCCAACCGGCACTTCTCGATCGTGCTGCTGAACGATGCGGTCGCCGACCTGGTCAACGCGCACGCACGGCTGGACATCTCGCAGGCGTGGGGCGACGGGACCGCCGTTGCGGCGGACGGCACCCACATGGACACCTATCTGGACAACCTGCTCTCCGAGACGAGCGTCAGGTACGGCAAGCCGGGCGGCATCGCCTACCACCACATCTCCGACATCTACATCGCGCTGTTCACGCACTTCATCCCGTGCGGGGTGTGGGAGGCCGTCTACATCATCGAGGGCCTGCTGAAGAACACGAGCGAGGTGCAGCCGACCACCGTGCACGCGGATACCCAGGGCCAGAGCTTCCCTGTCTTTGCGCTCGCTCACCTGCTGGGCTTCGATTTGATGCCCAGGATCAGGAACTGGAAGGAACTGACCTTCTACCGGCCCTCCAAGAGATCCGAGTACGTGCACATCCACCCCCTGTTCGGCGAGCCGGGCAAGAACATCATCGACTTCGACCTGATCGAGTCCCAGTTCCGCAACCTGATGCGCGTGGCCGTCTCCGTACGCGAGGGCGCCATCTCCTCCTCCACGCTGCTCAAGCGCCTGCGCTCCGGGTCGCGGAAGAACGCCACCTATGCCGCCTTCCGCGAGGTCGGCCGCGTGATCCGCACCGTGCAGCTGCTGCGCTACCTCTCCGACGCGCCGCTGCGCCGGCGGGTGACGGCGGCGACGAACAAGGTGGAGTCGTTCAACCGGTTCTCGCAGTGGATCGGCTTCGGAAACCGTGGCGTCATCGCTGACAACGATCCCATCGAGCAGGAGAAGGCGATGAAGTTCAACGCCCTGCTCACGAACGCGGTGATCTTCCACAATGCCCTGGACATCGCGGAGATCGTGCGGCAGCTGCTGGAGGAGGGGTGGGAGATTGATCCGCAGGACCTGGCGCACATCTCGCCGTATCTGACCGAGCACATCAACCGGTTCGGTGAGTACAGCACTCACGAAGTCGGCATCCAGCCCGAGGCGTACGACCCGACGCTCGACATCGACTTCACCCCGCTGCGTGAGCAGGACCTCACCACCGCCGGCCTCGGTCAGGCCGCCTGACTGCCCGACTTGCCGAAGGACTTCGCCGGAGCCACCGAGCAGTTCGGTCTTCAGTGCCTCCGGGGCCTGTCGCCGCGCACGGTCCGTCGAGCAGCTCCCACTCCGGTGCCGGGGGCCCCGCCCGCGACCGGCTTAGGGGTCCTGGCACGGGCGTGCGAGAGCGCTGGCGCTATTTCGACTCGCCGTCTGTCGGTGCCGGGGCGGTCTGTGCCAGGCCGGCGAGCAGCAGGTCGATCATGCGGCGGGCCTGGTAGTCGGGGAAGGTTTCGACTCCGATGCACAGGTTACCGATGGCGAGCATGAAGTCGTAGGCGCGGATGCCCGCGTGTGTGGAGCCGGCGGCGGCGGACGCTTTCAGCAGCTGGTCGAGCACGGGCAGCAGGCGTTCGACGAACTCGTTGTGCAGGCTCTCGAATCCGGCTTGGTCCGAGTGCAGTGCCTCGGCGAGGCCGTGCTTGGTGACCAGGAAATCGGCGAATTGGTGCACCCAAAGCCGCAGGACCTCGTACGGCGTATCGGCGGCGGGCGGCGTGTGCGCGGCAGTGGAGAGCGCGTCGACCTGGTGTCTGAAGACGGCGACCACCAGTTCCGCCCGGGTGGGGAAGTGGCGGTAGATGGTGCCCATGCCGAGGCCCGATTCGGCGGCGATCTCCCGCACGGGAGCGTCGACTCCCGCACGGACGAATACGGCCGCCGCGGCGTCCAGCAGTATCTGCTCGTTTCGGCGGACGTCGGATCGCTTGCGGCCGGCAGGGGGTGGCGGCGTGTTGGGCGTGGACATCGTGAGCACCTCCTACTTGCAAAACGGAGCAACGTTCCGTATCGTAATGCGGAGCGGGGCTCCGTATTTCAATCATGCCAGACGCCGCGCAGCACGGGCCACTTGGCCCCTCCGAGAAAGACATTCACCTCATGAGCGACACCACGTCCGCCGACGGCGGCAACGACTCCACCACCCCAGTCATATCTGTCAGGCCGATCGCACTGGCCGCCCCGGACCGCGGCCAGGACCTGCAGGTACGGGTCACAGCACCGACGACCGGCCACAACCTGCCCGTCGTCGTCTTCTCGCACGGCATGGCCGTGACCATGGACGAATACGCACCGCTGGTCGGCTTCTGGGCCGCCCGCGGGTTCGTCGTCATCCAGCCCACCCATCTCGACTCGCTGGGCCTGCTCCCCGACGACCCGCGCACCCCGCTCATCTGGCGTATCCGCACCGCCGACCTGACCAGGATCCTCGACCAGCTCGGCACCATCGAAGCCGGCGTGCCCGGGCTGGCCGGCCGCATCGACCACGACCGCATCGCGGTCGCCGGACACTCGTGGGGCGCACAGACCGCCAGCATGCTCGCGGGCGCACGGGTCGTCGACGCCGACGGCACTCCCGGTGAGAGCGTGAGCGACTCGCGTGTGAAGGCGGCGGTACTGCTGTGCCTGCCCGGTACCGGCGGCGCCGACCTAAGCCCGCTCGCCGTCCAGTACTTCCCGTTCATGAGCCCTGATTTCGCCGAGCTGAAGACGCCGAGCCTCATGGTCGCCGGCGACCATGACCAGTCCCCGCTGACGGTGCGCGGTCCGGACTGGTTCACCGACGGCTATCGCCTCAGCTCGGGCGCCACCGATCTGCTGACCCTGTTCGGCGCGGAACACGTACTCGGCGGCATCCTGGGTTCCAACGACACGCGGACCACCGACGAAAGCCCCGAGCGTGTCGCGGTCGTCCAGCACGTCACCCTGGCGTATCTGCGTACCGCGCTGGGCCTCGACAACGACGCGTGGCCTACCGCCCGCCGGTCCCTGGCCGCGGCCGTCGACGCGCTGGGGAGGATCGACTCAAAGTGACCAACCCCCTCGCACCGGCCCGCAGGCCCAGTTTCGGAATCATGACCGCCCCAGCGCAGGTCGCCTACGACGACGTCCTGCGGGTCTGGCGTGAGGCGGACGGCATCCCGCAGATCGAGCACGCCTGGCTGTTCGACCACCTCATGCCGCTCGGCGGCGACCCGAACGGACCCACCTTCGAGGGCTGGACACTGCTGTCCGCCCTCGCAGCCCAAACCGAGCGGTTGCGGCTCGGGGTGATGGTCACCAGCAACAGGTTCCGCCCACCGGCCATGCTGGCCAAGATCGCCGCCACTGTCGATGTCATCTCCGGCGGCCGGCTCGAGTTCGGCATCGGCGCAGGCTCGCGGCCCGACGTGCCACTGGCCCGGCGTGAGTACGCAGCTCACGGCCTTCCCTTCCACGACGCCGCCCACGCGGTCAAAAGCCTCGCCGAGGCGTGCACGATCACCCGCAGACTATGGACCGAAACCGCACCGTTCGACTTCCAGGGCGACTACCACCAGCTGACCGGCGCGTTCTGCAGCCCCAAACCCGTCCAGCAACCCCACCCGCCGATCCTGATCGGCGGCCAGGCCACCCCGACGCTGCGCGTGGTGGCCGAGCACGCCGACCGCTGGAACATGCCCGGGGGCAGCATCGAGCAGGCGATCGCCCGCAGCGCGACGCTGGACCGGCTGTGCGCCGAGGTCGGCCGCAACCCCGCCGAGATCACCCGGTCCATCATCCTGCCCGCCTCCTACGACCGACCCCAGGACACCCGCCACGTCGTCCGCGCGGCACTCGACGGCGGGTTCAGCCACATCGTCCTCGGACTCGACGCGCCCTACCCGGCCGAGGTCGCACGCCGGGTCGCCGACACCATCATCGACCCCCTCTCCGACACGAACTGATACACCGAATCACGGTCCACAACGCGAGGGCGGCGCCACCGCTGCCCCTGAAACCGAGGAACCACCGATGACGAGGACCCACTCACCGTTCGATCGGGAGCTCACCGCAGTGGGGGTGGGACCGGAATGCGAGCGAAACGTGCCACACGCCAGCGGCCAGGTAGGTCACAGGCGCGAATCGGTGTCGTAGGCGGGCGGCGAGGACGTCCGCCGACTCGAAGAGGCGACAACGCGGACACTGAGGTTGTTTCATAGGTGGCGCTCATGAAACACCCCGCCGCCCGAAGGTCCACCTGCGGCGATCATGTTTCATGAGTTGTTGCAAACGGCTGGACGCCTGAAACACCCTCATGAAACGGTTTGGGGCGTGAGCGACGACTTCAAGCGCGTGGAATCGCACGCCTGCCCGATGTCCACCTGCGCCGCCCCGGCGGGCTCGCCGTGTCGCACCGGCAAGGGCAAGGTGGCCATCCAATACCACACCGCCCGCTTCCGCCTCGTGCCCCAACTCGCCAAGGCGCTCAGCGTGCCGACCCCCGCCGTACGCAAGCCGGGCTCGGTCTGGACCGAGCTGCCCCGGCCCCCGGGCGCCGGCGCCGAGCCGGTCGGACACGTACCCCTCGGGTACGCCCGCGCCTCGACCGCACGGCAGTCCCTGGACGCACAGCTCGACTCCCTCGCCGAAGCCGGGGTAACCCGCATCTTCTCGGAGAAGATCTCCACCCGCGCCACCAAGCGCCCCGAGCTGGAGGCCGCGGTCAAACTCGCCGGGGAGATCCGCTCCTCCTGCGTGCGCGTCACCATCGTCGTCCACGAACACAAACGGCTCGGCCGTGGCATCGAACTCGCCATGCTCGCCGAGGAACTGAAGGCCAGCGACGTCGGCCTGGAGTTCCTCACCGGGGAACTGAAGGGCTCGCACGACCCGTCCGGCATCGTTTTCACCGTGCTGGCGGCCATGTCCGGTATGGAGCGCGAGTACATCCGCGACCGCACCCTGGAAGGCCACGAGAGCGCGCGGAAGCGCGGCAAGACCATCGGCGGCGCCAGCGTCGCAGACGAGTCCATGCTGTCCATGGCTCTGCACCTGCGAGAGCAGGAGATGAGCCTGCGCGACATCGCCAAGCGGCTCGTCATCACCACCGGCAAGAAGAAGGGTCAGCATCCGTCACCGGCGACCGTGATGCGGATGCTGCGCGAGCACGACGAGCAGACGGCCTAGGGACTCAAGATCATCTCGTTGCCCCTTTGGCGCGTATCTCGGTCACACCCCACCTACGGATGGATCTCCCGGCTCGGGGTCTACGGCCTCACCGGAAACGTGCACAGGGCGACGGCGCATGCCAGTCGGTGAACGATGTCGGAAAGCCGTGTGCGGGAGAACCGCACGCACGGTTTGAAGCGGCGGGGGCTGGAAACGGAGCGGAAGCCACCGCGCCAGTCCCCGACCCTACTAAGGGCGCCTATGCGATGCGGGAGATCGTGAACACGATCCTCTACCCGAGCCGGACCGGCTGCCAGTGGGCCTACCTCCCCAACGACCTGCCACCGAAGAGCGCGACGTACTACTATTTCGCCGCCTGGCGGGACGACAGGACTGACCAGGTCATTCATGAACTCCTGCGCTGCCAGGTCTGCGGGAAGGCCCGCCGATTGGAGGATGCGACCCTGGTAGTGACATCGTGACCACGAGTACGGCTCGGCAGTAAGTTCAGAGAAGCCTGCCTGACCTGCCCGATGTTCGTCACCACCCCCGAGTTCCTGCCGCAGCACCGCGAGCAACGGCAGCAGCTGCTGCAGATCGTTACTGCCGCCGAGGCCCGCGGGCAAACGCGGGTGGTGGAGATGAACCGACAGGTCCTGGGCAACCTGGAGCAGATCATCACCACCCTGGAATCCGACCCCGATCTGCCGGAGGCGACCGCTGATGCGAGCTGACAACAGTCGGCACATCGTCGATGCGGCCCGACAACGCAGCGAATACACCCGCTCCAAGGCCGTCCAGGCACTCCGCGCTCTCGACGCCGCGGGCGAACCGGTCACCTTCGAGACCGTCGCAAAACGGGCAGGCGTTTCCCGTTCCTGGCTCTACGCGCAACCCGACCTGCGAGCCGAGATCGAGCAGCTGCGGGCAGTACAACGCCGAGCACCGACATCCCACGTCCCTGCACGTCAAAGGGCCTCCGACGCCTCACTGCGGCGGCGCCTGGAAGCCGCCAACGAACGCATCCAGCGTCTCACCGACGAAAACCGGCAACTGCGCGCACACCTCGCCGGAGCCCTCGGCGAACAACGCGCCGCGAGAAGTCACACAAGCCCGCGGGGCGCCGCATCGATCCACGAGGACGTCGACATTGCCGACCCTGTCCAGCCTCAGCAACCCATTCGAGAGAGGGAGCCGTAATCCGATGATGACGGGCACGGATCAGTCCGTCACCTGACGGCAAGATCGAATGAAACGGGACACCGGCTGCTCCGTGCGCCTGCTCTCCCTGACCGAGCGTCCCTTTGATGACGAAGAGCCCTTGCCACTTCGCCGAACTGGGACAGCGGCGGGCCATTGCCCGCCGCCGTCCGTCGTGGCGTCTTTAGTCCCAGGGCTCGACCAAGTTGTTGCGATAGGCGTAGCCGACGGCCTGGCCACGGTCGGCTGCGCCGATCTTGGTGAAGATGCGGTTGATGTGCGTCTTCACCGTGGCCGGGCTGACGACGAGCCGGGCACAGATCTCCGCGTTGGACAGGCCCCGGGCGATGAGGGTGAGTACCTGGGTCTCGCGCGGGGTCAGAACGTCGGAAAGTGCGGGAGTTTGCGGCGTGTGGGCCTGTTTTCGCTGCGTGGCGGGCGGTACGACCTCGCTGGTCTGCACGGCCGCGACCAGGCGGGCCTGTACCTCAGGATCGAGCCAGATACGGCCATCGTGGACGCTGCTGATGGCGTCCTCGATCGCGTCGTCGTCGGCGTCCTTGGTGAGATAGCCCCGCGCTCCCGCCTGCAGTGCCGGGAAGACGGAGTCGTCGTCGGCGTAGGTGGTCAGCACGAGTACCTTGCAGCCGGGTACCTGCTCACGCAGTGTCGCAGTGGCCGCGACACCGTTGAGGACCGGCATGTTCAGGTCCATCAGTACTACGTCCGGGGCCAGTTGTCCGGCGAGCAGCACCGCTTCCGCACCGTCACGGGCTGCGCCGACCACCTCGATGCCGTCCAGCATGTCGATCAGCAAGACCAGGCCCTTGCGTACGATCTGCTGATCGTCCGCGACCAGTACTTTGATCTTCTCGCCGTCAGATGCCGTCTCGCCGTGCTCCGTCACGCGGGTATCTCCATCCGTACTTCCCATCCATGCGCTGTCGGCCCCGCGTGCAGGGTGCCGCCGACCCCGGTCACGCGTTCGCGCATGCCGGTCAGCCCCAGGCCGGAGCCTTCGGACAGTGCCGCCCGGACCGGTCCCGGCCCGGTGCGGCGGTCTTCGACGGTCAGGATTGTGGCCCTGGGCTCATAGACGAGCGTCACCGTGGCCTGTGCGTCGCGTGCGTAGCGGACCGTATTGGTCAACGCCTCCTGCACACCGCGGTACAGGGCTTCAGCAACGTCGGGCTGCAGCTCCCGGTGCGGCCCGATCACGGACAGCGTCACGTCGAGCTCCAGGTCCACCCGATAGCGTTCGACCAGTTCGGGCAGCCGCTCGAGAGAGGGCACGCGCTCGCCGCGCAGCGCCCGCACAGCCCGGCGCGCATCGGCCACACCCTCCTTGACCAGCTCACCGGCCCGGTCCAGCAGCCCCCGCAGATCCCCGCTCGCCTGGTCGCGCCGGGCCATCCGCCGGGCGGCCTGTATCTGCACGGCCAGTCCGGACAGGGTATGGGCGAGCACGTCGTGCAGATCCTGGGCGATACGGGTGCGTTCGGCCAGCGCCGCCGCCTCGGTCTCCGCCTCCCGGGCGTCCTCGAGCTGGGCCAGCAGCACGGTGACGGCCACCTCGTTGATGATCGACTGCCGCACCACGATGCCCACGACGGCCAGGAGGACGCCGAACAGGACCTGATGCAGGAAGTTGTCGGTACCGCCGTCCAACCCGGCGGCCGCCGCGCCGGTCAGACAGCCCATGACGACGACCGCGAGCACAGTGGCCGCCCGTCGCTCCAGGATGAGGAAGGCCATCAGGACCACGACGGACGGTGGCAGGGTGGACATCGAGCCGGGCTGCAAGATACCCAGAGCAAACCCGAAGCCGTCCACCAGCACGCAGAACACCAGGCAGCGGGCAGGACGACCGGTGAGGAGCCACAGGTTCGACGCGACCGCGGCCATGGGCAGCAGACAGCCGACGAGCACCAGGGTGACTGCCAGGTGCCTGCCTCTGTAGCCGGGGGCGGGGGAAGCGTGCAGGGACTGGACGGCGATGGCCGCCATGACTCCCCACAACACGGGCTGCATACGCCGGCCCCTGCCTTCGCGTCGCTCCCGGGCACTGGCAAGAGCCACGGCCAGCCGTGGACTGACCGGGCCCGTCGGCTGAAGTGTGTCCGTCACTTCTGAAGAATAGATGCACGCTGCGCCGCTGATCGCAAAGCCCGGCCCGGGCCCGCGAACGCGGAACCGGGCCAGGGCGGAGTGTGTTGCGAGGGGCGGTCTGCTGGGTGCCACGCTTCAGGCCACGGCGGGGGTGACAAGGGGGGAGGTAAGCCGGTAGGCCCGGACGCGCACTACCACCAGGCGGCATACCACCTGAGTGACGGCCATCAGCAGCAGCGCGGCGGTCCAGGCGGCGGTGCCGGTGATCAGGTTGTCGCGGCTGAACTGCGCAATGGTGTGAGCGCCGCTGTGCTCGGCCCAGTACACGAAGGCCGAGCGCGCGCCCATGCCCAGCACCCACAGAAGGGCGGCCAGCCACCCGGCTTTGGAGTACGCGGCGCCGTCCTCGGTCAGGCTGACGCGGGTGGCCAGTCCACTGGCCAGTCCGAGCACTATGCCCATCGTGACGCCGAAGAGGTCCAGCTGGACGTCGTGGCCCTCGGTCGGGAAGGAATGCAGGTAGTGCGCGGCCGCGGCGCTGATGGACACCAGCGGCAGCAGGAGCGTGCGGGGCGTCAGACGGCCGCCGCGCATCTGCGGAATCACCAGAAGGATCAGGGCGGCGGAGATGAGGTAGTCAGTCGTCGTCATGGGGAAGAGCTTGCCGCCCGCGGCGCCGCACGGCTTCGGCCCGCAGGTTGACTCCTGGTTTGATACCTGGCGTCAACCCACGGGTTGACGCACGAGACGCCCGGGTTACGTCAGCCCGTGGCCGAGCGGGTAGAGCTCGCGGGCCGGGTCGTCCGCCCGTGGCACCGGCACCGGGAGCCGTCCCCGCGGCCGTACCGTCCCCACGATCACCCGTGCGGAGTCACGCAGTTCACCGACGACCAGCAGTAATCGGCGGTCAGCAGCCGCCTGGTGCCAGTCGGGCAGAGCCCAGATGCGTCGGCCTCGATCCGGGCTCAGGCTGGCCGGTCCGTGGCCCGGAGGCCGTCCATCAGGAGGTTCAGCAGGCGGCCGGCCTGAGCTTCGCGCTCGGGTCGGGGGGCCACGGTGAAGATGCCAATGAGGGCGGCGGCGATGTCTTCGGCGGTGACGTCGGAGCGGAGGTCGCCCGCCTCGCGGCCGGCGTCGAGCATCCTGGTGATGGCCGTCAGGAGCTCGGTCCGAGTCTGCGCATGGGCGATCTCACCCGACTCGATCATCGCGAGCAGCGTGTCGAGCATGCCGTTCTTGGCCGCGATCCAGTCCCCGAACAAGTCCATCCAGCGCCGCATTGCCGCAGCCGGGGCCAGCCGACCGAGCAGCTCGTGGGCGCCGGTTGTCAGCCGCACGACCTGGTCTCGGTAGACCGCGTCGACCAGTGATTCGCGGGTCGGGAAGTGCCGGTAGAGCGTGGCGATGCCGACCCCGGCCTCGCGGGCGATCGCGCGCATCGACGGCTCGGCGTCCGCCGAGGCGAACACGCGAGTCGCCACCGCGAGCAGCTGGTCACGATTGCGGGCCGCGTCCGCCCGTGGCGCGCGTGTCTCCGCGTCAGCCGAAACGGAACGCGCTCCGCTTGTGTTACGGTCGTCCATGTAAACGGAGCATAGTCCGTTTCAGTGCGTCCACGCGTCCACTGCGTACGCAGGTCCAAGGAGACAGAGGAACATGCAGGAACAGAGCAATCAGACGCCGACGGGTCGCAGCAGGGCGGTCCAGCTCGATACATTCGGCGGCCCCGACGTCCTGGACGTCCGCGAGGTTCCCGCACCGCAGGCCGGCCCGGGACAGGTCCGTGTGCGGGTCACCGCGGCCGGTCTGAATCCGATGGACTGGTTCATGACCGCCGACGCGGACACCGCCGCCCGGTTCGGCCTGACCCTGCCGGTCGGCTTCGGGACCGACTACGCGGGAGTGGTCGACCAGGTCGGCGACGGGGTGAGCGGCTTCACGTCCGGCGACCGGGCGTTCGGGGGCGCCCTGTCCCGCGCGGTCGCCGACTTCGTGGTGGTCGACCCATCCGGGGACACCGCGGCGAACGAGGCCCACCACACGCCCGACGGCGTCGACGACCGCATCGCCGCCACCCTCACGATCGCGGGCCGCACGGCATCCGCCGCCCTCGCCGCGATCAACCCCGGTCCGGACGACACCGTGCTGATCGGCGGCGCCGGAGGCGGGGTCGGAGTGTTCGCCGTCCAGCTCGCCCGGATCGCCGGAGCGCGCGTGATCGGGACGGGATCGCCGTCCTCGGCCGACTACCTGCGCGAACTCGGAGCCGAACCGGTCGTCTACGGCGACGGCCTGGCCGACCGGGTCCGTGCCCTCGCTCCCGACGGCGTCACCGCCGCCATGGACCTGCACGGAGAGGAGACCGTGCACGTCGCACGGGAACTCGGCGTCCCGGACAAGCGGATCTGCACCATCGCAGCACAGATCGACGGCGTGACGGCGGCCAACGGCGCGAACGCGGCTCCCGGCACCCTGGAAGAGATCGCGCGCCTGGTTGCGGCGGGTCGACTCCGCGTGCCTATCGAGGCGAGTTTCGCGATCGAGGAGATCCGCCGCGCGGTCGAGCTCCAGGCCGGCCGGCGCGTGAAGGGCAAGGTCGTCATCGACCTCTAAGCTTGGCGCTTATCGTCTGTAGTCGAACGTGGCCTCGAACTTGATGACGTTTTCGGCTGAGTGCCTGACGTGAGAACGGCCTTCGTTCGATCCTGTGCTCCGTCACAGAGGCACTTGACCAGCACGAAGGCCGTCGCGATGAGTCTGCTGCAGCGGGATGTCCCGCGAGATGCGTTTGCTGAACTCGCGTGCTTCCGGACGGAGTTCTATGCCTGCCTGACCCAGCGCCCCGACGCCTTGTTCGAGCTGAGTGACGCCTTGTTGTGTTCCGACGGCCCGGTGAGGACGCTGGTCGAGCTGTCCTTGGCGCCTGAGCATCAGCGTGGGCATGGTGCGTTGTACGGCGGGTTGAACCGTGGCCGTCTGGATCCGTCCCGGCTGCGCAGGGCTCTGGCAGGACTGCCACATCCCCGGACGACGGAAGGGCGGCTGGTCCTGGCGGTCGATGTGAGCAACTGGCTGCGGCCGGACGCGAATACCAGCCCTGAGGCCCGCCTCGACGCGTTCCGCTGGCTCAACCGCTACAACACCCGACGCCGTTACTCCCGCCTCGGACAACGCAGTCCCATCGCCTACGAGACAGCACTCGACACAACATCAACTACCCTGGCCCAAGCCGCATAGCCCGTGTCCAAGATTCCGGGTCAAGGCCCACCTGCTGGGCCACCGTCCTGGACGCGCCCCTCTACGCCGGCCCCCGTGCACAGACCACCCTGGAACGCTGGCACCAGATCCACGACCTGCTCGACCAGGGCGCGGGCCTGCTTGAATGCGCCCGCCGTCTGCAACTGGCCCTGAACACCGTCAAACGCTACGCCCGCGCCGATCGGCCCGAGCGGATGCTCCGCGTCCCCAATACCGCGCGAGCCTTGTCGATCCCTACCGTGAACACCTGCGCAAACGCCGGACCGAAGACCCCGCCGTCCCGGTCAAGCACCTCTTCGAAGAGATCAAAGACCAAGGGTTCACCGGCTGCCTCAACCTCCTGCACAAGTACATCAACCTGGGCCGCGCGGACGCCGACCGCAGCCACATCTCCCCGCGCAGACTCGCCCGCGTGCTCCTCACCATGCCCGACAACCTCAAGGCCGAACATCAGAACCTACTGGACCGGCTCATCGCAGCCTGCCCTGAGATGGCCCAACTCGCCGTCCGTATCAGGGACTTCGCCCAGCTCCTGAAGCCTCACCCAGACAATGCCGACGCGCTCGAGCTCTGGATCACCCAGGTCCGCGCTGCCGATCTGCCGCACCTGCAAGCCTTCACTCGAGGGCTGGAGCGAGACCTCGACGCCGTGATCGCCGCGTTCACACTCCGCTACAGCAACGGCCCCACCGAGGGCGTCAACACCAAGACCAAGCGGATCGCCCGCCAGATGCACGGACGAGCAGGCTTCACCCTCCTCCGCCACCGCATCCTCCTCGGATAGCGACACCCTCCGTCACCACCGAATGTGAGACAGGGCCGTTAAGTTGACACACCCTCTTGTGACGGTCAGCCATCGAAGCGGGTCCAGTCGACAGGGAGGTCGGTCAGCGGGTCCAGGGCGCTTCGGTGGGTGGCGCCGGCCCAGACATCGAATTCTTCGCCGCCCTCGTTGCTGACATACATGACGAGGCCGGGGGCTACGTAGAAGTGGGTGGGTGCCCAGGGCCAGAAGGGACGCAAGGGCACAAGGTGCAGTGCTTGGGTGAGTTGCTCGACCTGTGGTGCCGTGAGTCTGCGGGGCAGGGCCAGGTAGTCGGCGCCCATGGAAGCCTCGAAGAGGGAGAACTGGATCAGGAAGCCGCTGAGCTGTTCCTGTTCGGCGATCGGCTCCTCGTCGAGTTCACGGAACCAGACAGTCGGATCGGCCTCAAGTCCGTCAAGTGTCCATAGGAGTGACCAGAAGAAGCCTCCCTGGTTCTCGACGCCGAAGACGAGCATCTCCCCGAGATGGTCGGTGTGCAGGTCTGGCTCGGGCAGGATGCTGTTCTGGGTTCCGAGGGCACCCGGCCGCTGCTCCGCGAGCCGGTACAACTGCTCCAGTCCACCAGGCAAGCGTGACGAAGAGGAGGTGGAAAGTGATTTGGTGGCGCCTGCGGCGGGGTACCAGCCGGTGACGAACTGTTCCAGCGCTGCCGCACGGTCACCGTTCACATGCCTGAGCCACTCCAGGCCCGGCAAGTCCACGGACGGAAGTGGTGGGCGCACTCGGTTGAGGAGTTCCCTGCTCAAGTGGGCTTCAAGGCGCAGCGCAGTTCACAGTTGGTGAGAACGCCGTCGGATGCGGCGGCCTGGCTCACCTGGGCGGTGCCCAGGTACAGGACCTCTTCTCCGAGGCGGACCGCGATGCGGATCGGAAACGAGTTTTCGTCCGTATCCCAGGGCGCCCCCATCAGTCGCTCCGTGACTGGTGCCGGTGCGGGCCCGATCAGACGGACCTCCTCAGCGCTCCACACACCGCTCCTGGCGGGTGCGTCACTCGCTTCCGCGATGATCACCACTGCTACCGTTAAACACGGAGCGACCAGTTCCGTCCCGGTCAGTACGACGAGGAGGCTTGGTGGTTACCGTCGGCCGAATGCCAGATCAGCCGATCTTCGACGCCCATCTGCACATCATCGATCCGCAGCATCCGCTGGTCCCGAACCGTGGTTTCGCGCCCGACCCGTTCCCGGCGGAGACTTACCAGGAGAGCGTGGCGAACCTGGGCGTCCGCGCCGGAGCCGTGGTCTCCGGCTCATTCCAGGCCTTCGACCAGGGATACCTGATAGACGCCCTCAAGCGGCTCGGCCCGTCCTACGTGGGCGTCACCCAACTCCCGTCAACTGTCACCGATGCCGAACTCACCGGCCTCCGCGACAAGGGCGTTCGAGCCATCCGGTTCAACCTCTTCCGCGGCGGGAGCGCCAAGCTCGAGGAACTCGAAGAACTGGCCCGACGCGCCTACGACGTCGCCGGCTGGCACACCGAGTTCTACGTGCACTCCCGCGACCTCCCGGACCTCGAAGACCGCCTGACGGCCCTGCCGAAGTTCAGCATCGATCACCTCGGCATGGCCGACGACGGCTTCGACACCCTCCTCCGACTCGTCGAACAGGGCGCCCGAGTGAAGGCAACCGGATTCGGGCGCATCGCCCACGACCCCGCCGAGGCGATGCGCCGGATCAACCAGGCCAACCCTCACGCCCTGATGTTCGGCACCGACCTGCCCTCCACACGCGCCGATCGCCCCTTCCGGCCCATCGACATCGACCTCGTGGTCGAGACCCTCGGAGAAAAGGACGCGACACGGGCGTTGTGGACGAACGCGCTGGAGTTCTACGGCGTCGAGCGGCCCGGATGACGGCCGACGATCTGGCCCTGGTGGGCACCGCTGGCCTGAGCGAAGAACACGGCTAGTCTTCTGAGTCAAGAGTTCCTTCTATATATGTAGGCTTGCGGTATGGCTCGTACGGGGCGGCCGAAGGCCGAGTTGGTGCTGTCGGTGGATGAGCGGGCGGCGCTTGAGGGGTGGGTGAGGCGTCGCTCGACTCCTCAGTCATGGGCGGTGCGGTGCCGGATTATCCTGGCCTGCGCGGACGGCATGTCGAACAAGGATGTTGGTGCCCTGGTGGGCATGACGGGGCAGTCGGTGGGCCGCTGGCGGGCGCGTTTCAACGAGCATCGCATCGCCGGTCTGGGTGACCTGCCCAGATCCGGCGGCCCCCGCTCGGTGAGCGACGAGCAGGTTGCCGCAGTGGTGAAGCGGACGCTGGAGTCGACACCGAGGAACGCCACGCACTGGTCGACGCGAGCGATGGCGAGAGAGCTGGGCCTCTCCCAGTCGACCGTGTCGCGGATCTGGCGAGCCTTCGGCCTGCAGCCCCACCGCTCGGAAACCTTCAAGCTGTCGACGGACCCGTACTTCGTGGACAAGGTGCACGACGTCGTGGGCCTGTATATGGACCCGCCCGAGAGGGCGCTGGTGTTCTGTATGGACGAGAAGACGCAGATCCAGGCCCTGGACCGCTCTCAGCCGGTGCTGCCGATGATGCCCGGGGTTCCTCAGCGGGTCACCCACGACTATGTCCGTGCCGGCACTACCACCCTGTTCGCGGCACTCGAGGTCGCCACCGGGAAAGTGATCGGATCCCTGCACCGCCGGCACCGGGCCGAGGAGTTCAAGAAGTTCCTGATCAAGTTGGACCAGGAGATCCCGGCAGATCTGCAGGTGCATCTGATCCTCGACAACTACGCCACCCACAAGACGCCGGCCGTCAAGACCTGGCTGATCGCCCACCGTCGATTCCATCTGCACTTCACGCCTACCGGCTCGTCCTGGCTCAACCTCGTGGAGCGGTGGTTCGCAGAACTGACGAACAAACAGATACGGCGAGGGGCCCACAAGAGCGTCCAGGCCCTTGAGAAGGACATCCGCACCTGGATCGCCGCATGGAACACCGATCCCAAGCCCTACAGCTGGACCAAGACAGCAGACGAGATGCTCGAACGCCTCGCCGGTTATTTAGAGGCTGCGCGGATAGGGGCGGTTTCGGGGTCGTCGGCTTGGGCTGTTGTTGCAGCGGTGGGTGCTCCAGGCCCGGCGGATGAGGCTGCGCACGGTACGCCTTCGAGTCGCCCTTGCTTGGAGGTGCTCGCTCCGCAAGTCAGCGCACGCTCATCGTCCGGTCGTGGTCATGGACTGTCATGGACTCAGATGCTGCGATGAAGGCGCGCAGGAGAGGACGGTCGTCTCCTCGGCGGGTGGCCATGAAGATCCGGCTCACTGTGGGAGGCCCGTCGAGTTCGAGCCTGCGGGCGCCTGCGGGGAGCAGCGTCGTGACGCTGTAGGGGGCGATGCTGACGCCGAGGCCGGCCGCGACGAACATGATGATGGTGTGCCAGTTCGAGCACTCCTGCGCGACCTGGACGTCGATGCCGGCGTTCCGCAACGGCTGCGTGTTCATGTCGAACGCGTGAGTTCCTGCTGAACGCGGGAACAGGATCAGCGGGTCAGCGGCCAGCGCCCTTGCTTCTACACGGTCACCCCTTGCGGCGGGGTGCTCTGTGGGGATGACGGCGACGAACCGTTCCGATGCCAGCAGGGAAAGGTCGATGTCGTCGCGCTCCTCGGCGTCCCGCACGATCCCGACGTCGGCCGTACCCCGCTCCAGAGCCGCCAGGACGTCGGTGGTGAAACCGTCGTGAAGTTTCACCTGGACGTCCGGGCGGCGGCAGGAGAATGCACGGAGGTGTTCGCTGACGATCGCGGTGGCGGAGGTGATGAAGGCGACATCCAGACGGCCGGCCTCACCTCGGCCGACACGCCCGGCCTCGTCGAGGTCGGACGCCAGACGGTCCAGAAGGTTCCGGGCCCTTGGCTGGAACGCCGCTCCCGCCTCTGTGAGGCGGACACTTCGAGAGGTCCGCCGGAACAGCTCAACGCCGACGATCTTCTCAAGCTGCCTGATCTGCTGGGACAGGGCGGGCTGGGCGATGTGCAGCCGCTGGGCGGCGCGGCCGAAGTGCAGTTCCTCAGCCACAGCCAGAAAGTACCGCAGATGACGGAGCTCGATTCGCTGATCCATAGTTCGAGCTTATTGATAGAGGTCAAGGTGTGTATTGGACATATGGGTGAGTGAAGCCGGAGGCTACGGGAAGCCACACCGGAAAGGGAACCCTTCTCATGCCGCACACCTCTGCCCCGACCATGGTCTCCTCGATCGGCTCACAGAGTGACGCCGACGCGTTCTACGCGCTGAACGAGGAGTGGATCTCGCGCCTGTTCACCCTGCAAAAAGAGGACCGGGCCGTTCTCGGAGATCCGTTCGGCCGCATCGTGGGCCCGGGCGGCGACGTGCTCATGGCGCGCGAGTCGGGCAGCGGCACTGTAGTTGGGTGCGTCGCACTTCTGGCCTATCCGGACGCCGTGTTCGAGCTGGCGAAGATGGCCGTGGCTCCCGCCGCGCAAGGACGCGGCATCGGCCGCCGACTCATAGCCGCAGCGATCGACCGCGCCCGGGCACTCGGTGGGGCCCGGCTGTTCCTCGGCACCAACAGCAAGCTGGCCCCCGCCCTTCACCTCTACGAGGACGCGGGGTTCGTCAGGATCACCCGCGACCGTCTCCCCGTGGCCGACTACTACGCCCGCGCCGACATCCTCATGGAACTGCAGTGATGGCACTCTGTGATCACTGGGAGACCTGTGCCTGCGCTTCCCTCATGGCTAACCGAACCGCTTTGGGACCAATTCGCGACCCTGCTGCCGGTGCGGCCGGTCTACGATCCGGCCCACCCGCTGGGCTGCCACCGCCGCCTGTCGGCGTACACGTGAAGTGGCTCCGGCAAGAATTTCGTAGCCGAAGATCAGTGCGGAGCTCGGGCTGTCGGGATGTAGGCCAGCGGGCATGCTCTGCTTGTGTGACAACGAACTGTTCAAACTATTACCGCACTTGACGTCGGTGACCGTCGTCTCGGTCGACACCACGGGCCCCACCGTGGCCATCCAAACCCGCACTCACGACGCTGTGTCCGCATGCTGCACGGGCTGCGGTGTCATGAGCGACTGGGTCCACAGCCGCTATGTGCGCCACCTCGCCGATACCGCTCTCGGCGGCCGGCCTGTCCGCATCGGCTTGAGCGTACGGCGCCTGTACTGCGAGAACCCGGCCTGCACGAAGGTCACCTTTGCCGAGCAGGTCGACGGACTGACGGTGCGCTACCAACGCCGCACTCCGCTGCTGCAGCACTTGGTGGAGACTCTCGGCATTCTCCTGGCCGGCCGTGGTGGCGCGCGGCTGCTGCGCATCCTGAACACGGCACTGTCGCGCACGAGCGTGCTGTTTCACCTGATGAGAGTGCCGCTACCGCCCGCGGTCACACCGCGGGTGCTGGGCGTGGACGACTTCGCCCTGTACGCGGGCACCTACGGGACCCTCCTGGTCGACGTCGGCACCCGGCTCCCGCTCACTCTGTGGGAGGGCCGCGACGCCGAGACGCTCGCCCGCTGGCTCGGCGCGCACCCCGAAGTGGAGGTCGTCTGCCGGGATGGCTCGCCTTCCTACCGTCAGGGCATCACCACCGGCGCACCGCACGCGCTGTAGGTCAGCGACCGCTTTCATTTGTGACAGGGGCTGTCCAGGCGGGTGCAGGAGATCGCCACCGCGCACCGGGGCTGCCTATCCACCGCGACACCCGAACCCGTCATCCTTGAGTCTGCGGAGGCGAGGGATCCAAAAGCGGCCGATACGCCCGCTCGACGGCACGCGAAGCGGCTGTTCGAAGCGGTGCACGCGGTGACCGACACCGCCCACGGCCGCAGCTATCACTCCATCGCCCGCGAGCTCGGACTGAACCGGCGCACCGTGCGCAAGTACGCGCGGGCCACAACCTGGCAG
>NZ_JBHWZS010000106.1:0-25928 GCF_042728155.1 Streptomyces sp. NPDC060209 | reverse complement strand
CACCAGTCGCCAGATCTCCCCACACTCCCGATGGCCCGGCCCAGCGCCTTCTGACGTGCTCGATGTCCGTGAACCGGACCTCGTCCAGGCTTCCAGGGCGGCCGCCGCCGCCCTGGAAGTAGACCTCCTTGAGTGCTTCGGCCGCGATCTCCTGGAGGCGGGCGTCGCTGGCACCCTGCTCCTGGGCCTCGAAGAGGCGGGCTGCGTAGACCGGGGCAGGGCGACGGTCAGGTGCCGGATGCGGTCCTGGTCCGTCGACCCAATCGGCGCGGGGCAGCCCGTGCAGGCGCGGGTGTCGATGACGATGCCACCGGCGGACGCCGCCTTGGCCTGGGCGCGGATCTGGGGCTGCCACGCTTCTTCACCTCGCGCTCCAGCGGGCGGCGAGGTCCTTGCGCGGCGTCTTGACCTGATTCTTGACGTAGCGTTCGACGGTGCGCTGGCTGATGCCCAACTGCTGGGCTGCGGCTCTGGTGGATTTCAGCTGTCGCACGAGGTAGCGCATGCGGGCGCCGGCCGAGGTGGGGATCGGTCGAGTGAAGGCTTTGTGGACGGCTTTGTCGAGCCCGTCAGCGACCTGTCCCATGAGTTACTTCCTACTCCCCGTTGTCGGTTCGGGTGACGTGGCCGTCCTTGACGTACCGGGCGATGTTCTCGTCCCGGCCGTGCTGCTCGTGGACGCTTTCGGCCCACAGCGTGGTCTGGGTGCCTTCGTGCTTGACCATGCCGGGGCTGACGCCGAGGCGGAATCCTCCGGGCAGGGGCTTGTCGTCCTTGTAGGGGAGGAAGTCCAGGGGGCTGGGGCCGTCGCTGGCGTAGACGGCGCAGTCGGAGAGGATCGCAACCGGATAGTGGTCGGTGGCGTCGGCGAGTTTGAGCATCTTGCGGTGCATGTTGATGCCGGCCTTGGAGATGACGGCGGCGCGGATGTCGGGGCGCCAGGTGGGACGTGACAGGGCCCGCCAGGGCTCCCCCGGTTTCCAGCCTTCGCCGCGGGGGCGTTCGCGGAGCTTGCCGAGGCCGCCCTTGACGGTGGCCTTCACTGCGGACAGGACGGTCGCCATCTGCGGGTCGCGCAGGCGGTGACCGTCCATGGCCGTCAGGAAGTCGGCCGGGGTCAGGTCATCATCGGCGGCCGTTGCGGGGTGGTGGGGGTCGGGGTTTGGCGTCGGGGTGATGTCATGGGCTGGCCCAGACCCAGCCCACATGTCGTCTTTGCCCATGCGGGCGACGGTAGCGCGCAGCTGCACCGCACGGTCAGGGCTTCCGCATACGTCAGCCACGCGGGCACGGGTGGAGAGCCATGACACGGCCTCATCCGAGTTGATGCCGTGGGCCGTGATTTCCTCGCGCTCACCCAGGGCAGCCAATTCAGCAGCCTCGCTGCACCGGCCCTCGATCGCAGCCTGGATGGCGTCGTGATGCCTTATGTCAACGACACCCGGCGGCAGGGAGGGTGCAGTTCGTGGTGTTCATACGGGCAACCTAGGACCTCAACCTAAGTTAAGGTCAACTCCTCTCGGTGACCTGACAGTTGCCAGGTGGCCACACGGGCGTTGACCTGCTGGGATTCCAGGTCGTTTGAGCAGGCACAGGCCCGGGGTTCACAGGCGTCTTGGCTTTCGCGGAAGTCGCGGACTCGGTAGAGGCAGAACCTCCGGTAGAGGGGGTCCTGGGTTCCGTTGGTGGTGTAGATCCGCGCGAATCGTCGGCCCAACTCGGCGGTCGTCGACAGGTAGAGCTCTTTGGGGTCGAGGGCGGTTGTGGGCGGGTCGAGGATCAGGTGCGTCAGAACCACGATCTCGGGGAACGCCGCGAGGTGACTGCGGTCCTCAGCCGAGATCTTCTTGCTGACGACGAGAGCCTCGACAAGGAGATCCCCAGCCGCGAGCAGGCGGAGGAGAGCGTGTCGGAGACGAACACCTTGCCGTGGTCGATCACGATGGGTCCGGAGCGATGACCGGCTTGACCGCTGCTTTCACCCAGCAGGCCGCCGTCGGCTACATCCACCTCCGGCACCAGCGCTGGCCACATACCCGCAACCCTCACCTGTTCATCAGCTCGCAGACCGCGCACACCCGCGCCCCGGTCACGACCGGCTGGATGCAGCCTCTGCTGCGCGGCCTCCCGGTCACCGCCCAGCAACTTCGCGAGGACCGAATCCTCGAAGAGGCCGCCGTCACCGGCGCTGACCCGCAGCACCTATGCGCGTGTGCAATATCACTCCGGAGACCGGACTCCGCTACACCCGCTTCTTCCACCCCGACCCCACGGACAGCGACGACGTATCCGGCTGCAACATGGAGACATCGTGACCGACCACCACGCTCACCTGCTCGCCGCCATCGTCGAGCTCGGCGGTGAGCTGGAGCTCCCAGCTACCCGTAACGGGCGCTTCAGGAGCGCGATCATCCCAGAAGGCTGCGCGGTCAGCGACGCCGGCCGCCGCCGATGCGGCGGTCGTCGGCCAGTGCGGTAAGCGGGCCGAACTCGCGGGCAAGCTGGTTCCACGTCAAAACCTCGCCACAGCGGGCCGGGAACTCCTTCGGGTTGAACTCGGGCATGGTCCAGGTGCCAGTGCCCCGGTCCCGCAGCCACAGGTCCCCGTCACCGTCGACCACAGTCGGCGGGACCGGTACGGGCTCGGCCTGATCGGTGGGCTCCCAGGTGACCCGGCCGGGGTGGGAAACGCGGCGCAGCTCGGTGGTGGCCAGCCGCGCGGCCAAGTCACGGGTGGACTCATCGGCGTCCTTGACCGACGCGAGTCGGAATGCGTCGTCAAGTACGGGCAGGGCTGGATTCTTGCTGCGCTTTGAACTCATACGCTGACTACCTCCGGTGGGGGGCGTCACATCCGTTATGGCACCCCGTAGAGGAACACGGTATCCGAGACGGGAGCCGGGCCGACTACGACCACTGTCCAGGTGGAGGCGCTGGCACCGCACCGGGCGGTGGGGCTAGGTGGTGAGCTGGTCCTGGACGTGGCGCAACCCGTGGTGGTAGCGCTCAGATATGGCGGTCCGGGTCTGAGAAGGTGAGGCCGCCGGGGGCGAGCGGACGTCTGGCCGGGGCGGGTGCGGGCTCGGTCTCGCCGGGCGGCTGGCGGAAGTCGGCGCCCTGCTCGACCGGCATCAGCCGGCGCCCACCCGCCTGGGCGGGTACGGGAGCGTCGGAAGCGGGCTCGGAGAAGGCGGGCAGCGAGAGCGGTCGACGGTCGGTCATGACCCCTAGTCTCCCAGGTCCGGCCCTGCGGGTAGGGCCAGGCCGCTATCAGCGGTGATAGTGCTCTAGCCCTGGCCAGCAGGGCCAGGCTGGTTGTTTCAGCTCACCAGAACAGAGCGGTTAAGCCACTGCTACCGCCGGTGAACCGGCCCGGACCGCCGAGGCCGGACGACACACTGCGTGGGTGACCACGCCTCCCGCCTGAACCGGGTTCAGAAACCTCCACTCTCAGACCCCGACGCCAGCGCGTGCGCCCAAACCCTCCCGACCTGGCCCCGGCCGCCCACTCGGTTCAAGAAACAGCCGTTCGGCAACCCGCCACAACGTGGGACGGGTCCTCGCAACCGGCAAGACGTACACCAGACCCGCCCATCACAAGGTGGGCACCAAGCCCCGCCGACTGGATAAATGACAAGCTAATGGCACCGGACCCGCCGATGGCCGCGACATTTGCCCCGCCTGCTGGATGGAGGAACGACGATGATCGCCACCGACACGCGACGAACGCCCAGGTTCGGGGCGCCGAGTGCTCAGTACTCGCGAACTCAGGCACTTTCGTCGGTAACTACATCGGGGATTCCACCCGTTCCGAAATCCGCTACGCCCGGACCCTCGGGCTGTGGGTCCGGTTCACCCACCCCGAGGTCGACCCCGATCCCGTCACCCTGCCCAAGTCCACATACGAACTGCGCACCGTCGGCACCACTGCCACAATCCCCCTGCCGTCGGTCGTGCCGGTACCAGGTCTGCCCGTCTACGAATTGCCGGAACACTGCCGCGAGGAAGGCGACGGCCTCGCGAACCCGTGGCGGCTGGGACACCACTCCGGCCTCGCACTCGCCGCCTTCCCTTCCAAGGAAGACGCGCTGCGCGGCGCCCGCGAGCTCGCCGACCTGACCGACTGGCCCCGCAGCGCCTCAGACATCAGCACCGACCCGTCCTTCGACGTGGACGATTACGCCGACTACCTGACGGGGCGCACCAACGCCCTGCTCGTGCCGGCGTCGCCGGTCCGGGAGGAGCAGGAATGACTGTCCCGCTGACGGGCACCGCGCCGTGTCTCCAACCGGCCTCTTGCGGTGAGGCCCGTGCCGATCTCGAAGAGCGGCCGCCGGAGGTGAACAAGCAAATACCGGCCAAGCCTGCGCGCGGGTGGGACCAGGCCGTCTTCCGGTGCGGCCGGTGCGGTGCCAAGCGCACTGCCACCACCTAGCCGCCGGGTGTGGGGGTGAGGGCGACGGGGACAGCGGACGTTGGTTGACCCACCACACCAGTGGCACCCCACGGGTACGAGCGGGCTGCGCCTGGTCACCTCGGCGGACGGTTCCGAGTACCTCGACCCTGCAGCGGGACAGCTCATCGTCGACCGCGCCCACGCGTCACTGGACGCGCGAGCGTGGGGAGGCTCGTACACAGCCCGTGTCCAGCGACACGCCCGGGCACCCCCGTCGAACTGCGCATCATCGTGGACAACTCGATAGCAGAGATCTATCTGGCCGAGGAGCAGGTCCTCACCTTGAGGTTCTATCCGGTCGCCGACGGGCCGTGGCGACTGCAGGCCCGGACGACCAGCACCGGACGAGGTGATTTCGCCGTCAAGGCATGGAACTTGGAATCCGGCGGTGTCCGTCAAGGAGCGGTGCCGGCGGGCCACAGACGGGACGCTTAGCTCCTCGTCACACGAACCCTAACCACCGGATTAGTACCACCCGAGAGACCCGTTCCGTCTGGGCCCAGTTGCAACGTATGCGGTCAGTTACGTCCTTCGCAGCACGTCGCGTGCGTCCGGCGCGCCTCGGCTGCGCCCATAGCGCGGGGCGACAGCCTCACGCCTCCTTGAGAGGCAGACGGTTCCCATGGCCCGATCCGGGTCCCCCGGCAGCATCACCGTTCTCGGAGAGTGCGTCGCCGACATCTTCAAAGACTCCGGCCGGTCCAATCCGGACGGGCTGTCATTGCATGCCCTGCCCCGGTGGCGGTCCTGCCAACACCGCCGTTGCTCTCGCCCGGCTCGGCACCCCCACATGCTTCCTGGGAGGTTTCTCCAACGACGTCTTCAGCACGCTCTTCCGTGCCCGCCTCAGCGCCTCCGGTGTCGACCTGACCGGCAGCGTGACCGCCTCCGAGCCCAGCACTCTCGCCATCGCCGAACTCGACGCCACCGGTCAGGCCACCTACACGTTGTGGCGGACCGCCGGAGGGCTTCAGCACGATCGCGGCCATACGGTCTCATCGAGGAACTGCTCAATTCTCGTGGCTACCTGGCCGAGCACGACTGCGGAAGCAGCGAGGGGTCCTGGAACTTCCATCCCGTGATCCGCGCTGTCGACTTCGAGCACGAAAGGCGTGAGCTCGCGCGCGACCCTTCCATCCCACAACACATCCGAGGTTCCTCCGACGAGCAGGAACGGAGCTCGGGCGGCGCGAAGCCCCGCCACTACCTGCGGATCGGTGAGGAGCGGGGTCAGCCACACCGCTGGGAAGCCACGTTCGCCTACGAGCGAGGCTGCAGCACTCCCCAACGACTTGCCGACGACGAACACTGATCCTTCGGGAACAGCGGCTGCCGCCTCGTCGAGCACCGGGGTCGCCCGCGGCACGACCCACTCAGCACGCTCCGAAGGCTGAAGGCCAACCGGTGCTTCCCACCACGCACGATGCACCTGCGCGCCTCGAGCCTCGGCAGCCGAGGTCGCGAACAACGGAAGCGGGGCGAAGGGGCCGCCCAACCCACCCGGCAGCACAACCACGGCACGCGGAGACAGCGAATCGATCACAACCGGAGATTACCCGTGCGCCGACCGGACGATCACGCCCCCACCGCTCAACACCGTTCTCGCGACGCAACGATGATCAAGCTCATGAACCCATTGCCCACCCGCAAAACTCTGTCACACGGGCATCGCCTGCCAACGCCATGGCGCGGGTGACATCAAAACTCACCGACATTGATCACGCCCGTGGAGCCAGATCGACTCCCGAAGGCGCCGACAAACGACTCCCCTGAGAACTGACACAGCCACGGCGCGCGAGTTGCCGTCGTGGTCGTCCCCACCGGAGAGGCTCAGCAGATCAACGTTGAGACCCGGGCTCTCTTGGCTCACCGCTGAGGCGGGCCGACGCCACCGCCATGTCGGCATTCGGAGTTCACACACAGGGCCTGACGCTTGCGGGGATGTCCGATGCTTCGAAGGGATCAGGCATGACGAGAGCGCCGGTCAAACGGCAGCCACGATGTACCGGCTCTTGGGGACGTGTTCTATGAACGTTGCTCAGCCTGGGGTCGTGCGCTGCTGCCGCTCTCGCAACCAGCAGACAGCGCAGGCGTAGTGGGCAGCGGGCGAACACGCTGCTGCGCAGTCACGAGACCCGCGGGAGCGCGGCCCGGCCTGCATCCGACGCCCGGACGCACACATCACGGTCGAAGGAGCGGACCTCCCGACTCCAGGGCGGGGTAATGCGCTTGCCCAACTCTTGTACGAGGCATCAGCCGGATCCGCCCAGCACGATCTTCCACACTCGGGTCGCCACCTGGAGGTTGAGCCGGTCCTCGACGTTCGCGAGGTCGTTGCCGCTGATGTCGCGGATGCGCTGGAGCCTGTAGCGCAGCGTGCTGCGGTGGATCGCGAGGGATGCGGCGGTCTCGTCGTAGTTGCCGCCGCAGTCGAAGTACCGCGCCAGGGTCTCCACCATGGCCGCGTGGTGTCGGGCGTCGTAATCCATGAGTTGCCCGAGCCACTCGTGGACGAATGTCTCCAGTTCCTGGTAATCGTTGCCAGGTCCCAGGATGCGATAGAGGCCGAGTTCGTCGAAGAACGTCATGCCGTACGGCTTGCGTGAGTGGCGGCGCACTTCCAGGGCGCGCTGCGCCTCCTGATAGCGCTGGGGGATGTCATCCGGAGAGTCGCACGGGGCGCTCACTCCTATCGTCCCGGACGGTGTCCCCGTCTCCAGGGCGAGCGCATCGTACAGCGCTCGAGCGGGCGGCCTATCGTCGGCGACCAGGACCACGTGGTCGGAACGCCGGGTCAGTAGTGAGCGCATGCCCACGGCAGAGGCCACCCGGCCCACAATCTGCGCGAAGGAATCGTCCGCAGTCCGGTCCGACCACTGCACCACGACGATGTAGTGGCTTCGGTGCAGGTCGTGTCCGACTGCCTCGGACCGGGCGTAGGCGCTGGTCTCGTCCGTTCCTGCCAGCAGGTCGTCGGCCAGCTCGCGGTGCAGCCTCAGCTCCACTTCGGCCAGATTGCGCAGGTGCGCCAGACCCAGGGCGAGCGGCGTGGCGGCCTGTTCCAGAGCGAGCACGGTGTGCTCGTCTGCCTCGCCCTGGGGATCGACCAGAGCCAGCATGCCCAGGATCTCGCCGTGCGGGCGGACCAGAGTGATCAGCCGGTCCTTGATCTGCGCCGGCCCGGCCTCCCGGGCGACAGCGTGCAGCAGTTCGTCCTGGCGCACAGGGTCCGGTTCTGGATAAGGGTCGGGTCGGTTGGGGCCGGCCCAGGACCTCAGCCGACCGAAGCGGTCCTCGACCAGTGCGGGGAGTCCGGTCAGCTTGTGCAGTGCGCGGGTGACGGCTTCCTCGCCGCTGCCCGCAGCGGCAACATCGACCATGAGTGCGTGAACGGCCCGCTGGTACGTCAGCTCAGCTACGACGGTGATCAGCTGCCGCTGGAGGGCTGCGCGTTCCTCCCTGAGCCGGTGCAGCTCCAGGGCATCCTCGCGTCGGCGGCGGTGTGCGACCGCGACTGACAGTGCAGCAGCGGTGTGCAGGACCAGTGTGGCGAGCAGAGACCGCTGGGCTTCGGTGGGCCGGGAGCGGGACGTCACTACGAGGTAACCGTGGAGTGCCTCAAGTCCGCGCAGTCCCAGGGCCTGGCCCCAGGGCCTGCCGGGTACGGTCACAGGACCGTCCTGTCCGGCCAGCTCCCGCACCCTCCGGTCCATGGCCAAGGCATGCTTCTGCCGGTTCCTCGGGCTGGGGACGAGGTCACCGTCCGCTTCGAGGTAGCCGGCCTCGGCGCTGTACGGCCCGATGGCGGCTATGTGGTCCATGGCCAGGCGCAGGATCTCGCTTTCGTCCGGGGTGCCGAACAGGGTGCAGGACAGCACCGTGAGTTCGTGGAGGGCCTGGTCGGCAGGAGGCTGGGTCTCTCCGCGCGCGGCTGCGGAGGTCCGCCGGGGGCTGTCCTGCGACATACTGCCCTCCCGGTCGGAGCGGCGGTACAGGTTGTGCGGCCGGCTCCCGGCCATGGGATCACTCCCGAGCCCTCAGAGGGCGAGACGAGCGGTGTTTCGGCCACCCGCTCACGAACCACCCCGTGCGAAATATCCGTATTTCCACTCTAGTGCTCGTAGGGTGACCGGGCTCGTGCATTTCTGGCCGGCCAGGCGCAGGCATGGAACCACGCGGTTCGCCATGCTGGGATGCGTCCGAAGTCCTCCGCGTGTAAGTCGGCACGAGGGGCAGGGCGACGACGGAGCAGCATTACAGGTCGGCTGCCTTGTACGAGACGTACGCTCTGGCTGTTCGGGCCTGTGAACCGGCTCGGCCCCATGGTCTCAGTCTTGTTTTCCGCGCTTATTGACTGATCTTGAGAGTGCCGGTCACGGAGCCGTTCAGCCCATCCCCTTGCCCGCCGTGCTGAGGCGGGTGCCGGGGTTGTGCCTCGCTTCGCTCGACGAAGCCAAGGCGGTACGAGGTGGTCGCGGCGACGCAGTACCTGGCGCGCCGCGGGCGGCTCGCGGAGGTCCTATCCGTACCTGAACGAAAGTGAACCGGAGAGTCGGCGCAGGCCGCAGCACCGGGAGGAGTTCCTCATGGCCAGGGCAGTGGGTATCGACCTGGGTACCACCAACTCGGTGATCGCCGTGTGGGAGGGCGGCGAGCCGTCCGTTGTGCCCAACACCGAGGGCAACCGGACGACACCGTCCGTGGTGGCCTTCACCGACACCGGGGAGCGCCTGGTGGGCCAGATGGCCCGGCGCCAGGCGATCCTCAACCCCAAGGGCACCATCTACTCGGCCAAGCGATTCATAGGCCGGCACTTCGACGAGATTTCCGACGAGGCGAAAGCGGTGGCGTACGACGTCGTCGAGGGCGACGGCGGGGCGGCCCGCTTCGAGGTGCGCGACAAGCTGTACGCGCCTGAGGAGATCAGCGCACAGGTGCTGCGCAAACTCGCCGACGACGCCTCCAAGCAGATGGGGGAGCGCGTCACGGAGGCGGTCATCACGGTGCCCGCCTACTTCAACGACGCCCAGCGCACCGCCACCAAGGATGCCGGTCGGATCGCGGGTCTGGAGGTGCTGCGGATCATCAACGAGCCGACGGCGGCCGCTCTCGCGTACGGCATGGACAAGAAGCAGCACGAGACCGTCCTCGTCTTCGACCTGGGCGGCGGCACCTTCGACGTGAGCATCCTCGATGTCGGCGACGGCGTGGTGGAGGTGCGCTCCACCGCCGGGGACAGCCACCTGGGCGGCGACGACTTCGACCGGCGTCTGGTGGACCATCTCGCAGACGGCTTCCAGAAGGAGAACGGCATCGACCTGCGGAATGACCCGCAGGCGCTGCAACGACTGTTCGAGGCGGCGGAGAAGGCCAAGACCGAGCTCAGTTCTGTGACGCAGACGCAGGTCAGCCTGCCGTTCATCACCGCCGACGCCTCGGGCCCCAAACACCTCACCGACTCCGTCATGCGGTCCACATTCGAGCAGATCACCGGCGACCTCGTGGAACGGTGCCTGGAGCCGGTCCAGCAGGCAATGGCCGACGCCAAGGTCGGTGAGAGCGACATCGACGAGGTCATCCTCGTAGGCGGCTCCACACGCATACCAGCGGTCCAGGCCCTGGTCCGCCGACTGACCGGCGGCAAGGACCCCAACATGAGCGTCAACCCCGACGAAGTCGTGGCCCTGGGCGCCGCGATCCAGGCCGGGGTGCTCAAGGGCGAGGTCAAGGACGTCCTGCTGCTCGATGTAACACCCCTGTCGCTGGGCCTCGAGACGCGCGGCGGAGTCATGACGAAGATCATCGAGCGGAACACCACCATCCCGGTGCGGCGTACCGAGACGTTCTCCACCGCCGAGGACAACCAGCCGGCCGTCGATGTGGTGGTCCTCCAGGGTGAGCGCGAGCGTGCTGCCGACAACCGGGTGCTCGGCCGGTTCCAGCTCACCGACATCCGGCCGGCGCCGCGAGGGGAACCCCAGATCGAGGTCACCTTCGACATCGACGCCAACGGCATCCTCAATGTCAAGGCGCGCGACGGGGACACCGGCAAGGAACAGGGCATCACCATCAGCGAAAGCTCCAACCTGGACCGCAGTGAGGTCGAGCGCATGGTCCAGGAGGCCGAGCGTAACCAGGGCCAGGACCGAGAGCTCCGCGAGGCCGTAGACGCACGCAACGAGCTCGACGCCGTCGCGTACCAGGTCGAGAAGCGCCTCGCCGAACTGGGCGACGCAGCCCCCGCGCACGAGAAGGCACGCGCCGAGATGCTCGTCTCCGATGCCCGGGCCGCGGTCAAGGAAGAGGCAGGCGTGGAGCGTGCGCGGCCACTGGCCTCCGAACTCCAGCAGGTCCTCGCCGGACTGGCTGCCCAGCAGGGTGCCACCGCCACGGGAGGCCCGGGCCAGGACGCCGCAACCGGCGCTCCCCCGAGTGGTGGCAACGGTGACGACGATGTCATAGACGCCGAGTTCGACAAGGGTTGAGGCCGCCATGTCCTGCCACCCCCAAGAACCCGACCGGGCCACGTCGGTGGAACCGGCCCCGGAAGGCGCCGTACGCCCTCCGCGCGAGGAGTCGCGTCAGTCCGGGCCGCCTCCCCGGCCGCAAACGACAAACGACGAAACGGGACCCGACGCCGTGAGCCCTGCACCCGCGGAGGAGCACACGGCCGCGATGCAGGAACTGGAGGACCGCTGGCGGCGCGCGCTCGCCGACCTCGACAACCTGCGCAAGCGTCACGCAAGGGAACTGGAGCGGGAGCGGACGGTCGAGCGTTCCCGTACCGCTGCTGCCTTCCTGCCCATCCTCGACAACCTCGAACTCGCCCTGTCCCACGCCGACGCCGATTCGGATGCGATCGTGGAAGGCATCCGGGCAGTCCGCGACCAGGCGGTGAACGTCCTCGAACTGCTCGGCTACCCGCGGCACGCGGAGACCGGCGTGGCCTTCGACCCGGCCCGCCACGAGGTGGTCAGCGTCGTCGATGACCCCGACGTCGAGCCGGGCACCGTCGTGCAGGTGCTGCGCCCGGGCTACGGCGACGGCGATCGGCAGCTCAGGCCCGCCACCGTGACTGTCGCGAAGCGGGAGTGATCTGTCATGGCACGGGACCTCTACGAAGTGCTGGGAGTATCGCGGACCGCGAGCCAGGACGAGATCCAGCAGGCATACCGCAAGCTCGCCCGCAAACACCATCCCGACGTCAACAAGGACCCGGCGGCGGAGGAACGCTTCAAGGACCTCAACGAGGCATACAGCGTCCTGTCCGACCCGAAGACCCGGGCACGCTACGACCGCTTCGGCGAAGACTTCCGCAAGATCCCCGAAGACTTCGACGACCGGGTCGCGGCCGGAGCGGGCGGCGGATTCCGTACCCGGCAGACCGCAGGCGCGGGCGGCCCCCGCGTCCGGTACACCACCGGCTTCGGCGATGACTTCTCAGCCGAGGATGTGGACATAGAGGACCTGCTCGGCTCGCTCTTCGGCGCAGGCGCCGGCTCCGCAGGCGTACCGGGAGCCGACCAGGAGGCCGAACTGCCGCTCACCATCGAGGAGGCGTACAAGGGCGGCCGCCGTACCGTCACACTCGCCGGACCCACCGGTCAGCCGCGGCGCTACGAGGTCGACGTCCCGCCGGGCGTCACCGACGGACAGCGCATCCGTCTGGCGGGAGAGGGCGGGCGAGGCAGTGGTTCCGCCCCCGCGGGCGACCTGCACCTGCGGGTGAGGATTCAGTCCCATCCTCAGTTCAGGCTGGACGGCCGTGATGTCCACGTGCAGGTCCCGGTCACCCCCTGGGAGGCGGCCCTGGGTGCGACCGTGCCGGTGCCCACCCCCGGCGGTGGCACAGCCAAGGTCACAGTGCCTGCCGGCTCGTCCAGCGGCCGTAGGCTGCGGCTGCGCGGCGAGGGCATGCCGAACCCGCGCGGTGCGAACGGCGACCTGTACGCCGAACTCCGCGTCATGGTGCCACCCGCGCTTGGCGACCGGGAGCGTGAACTGTTCGAGGAGCTCGCCGCGACCTCCTCGTTCGACCCCAGGAGGACGCGATGAACGACCGACCCACGGGAGCGGCAGGCATCGGCCGGTCCGGTGCAGGCGACCGTCCGGTACAGCCCGTCACCCACGTCGCCACCGCCTCGACGGCTGCCCGGTATGCGCTCGTTCCCGCCCCGAGACTTTCCCTGGAGGCCGTGGCCCGTCGATCGGGTCTCCATCCTGATCTGGTCCGCCGGTTCGTCGCCCTCGGGCTGGTCGACGCCGAACGCGATGCCGTCGGCCACCTGGTTTTCGACCGCGACGCCCCAGCGGTACTTGCCCGCATCCAGCGGCTGCGCTCCGGACTCTGCCTCAATTACGCATCCATCGGCCTGGTGCTCGACCTGCTCGACCGCATCAGCCTGCTCGAAACCGCCCTGCGTGGCCGCGGCACGAGGAGTGATACACCCCCATGGACATGAACCGTCTCACACAGAAATCCCAGGAAGCCCTCCAGGAGGCCCAGACCGCGACCGGCCGCATGGGGCAGACCGAAGTGGACGGAGAACACCTGCTGCTCGCACTCCTCGATCAAGAGGACGGTCTGATCCCACGGCTGCTGCAACAGGCCGGAGCCGAGCCGAAGGAACTGCGCGCGGCCGTGCGCGAGGAACTCTCCCGCCGCCCGAAGGTCACCGGCCCCGGTGCGGCACCAGGCCAGGTCTTCGTCACTCAGCGCCTCGCCGGCCTGCTCGACGCCGCTGAACGGGAGGCCAAACGCCTCAAGGACGAGTACGTGTCCGTGGAGCACCTCCTGCTCGCCCTGGCTGAAGAGGGGACATCAACAGCCGCCGGACGTCTGCTCAACCAGGCAGGGATCACGAGGGACTCGTTCCTGGGCGCGCTCACCCAGGTCCGCGGCAATCAGCGCGTCACCTCCGCCAATCCCGAGGTGGCCTACGAGGCTCTGGAGAAGTACGGCCGCGATCTCGTCGCCGAGGCCAAGGAAGGCAGGCTGGACCCGGTCATCGGCCGGGACGCCGAGATTCGCCGCGTCACCCAGATCCTGAGCCGCAAGTCCAAGAACAACCCGGTCCTCATCGGCGACCCCGGTGTCGGCAAGACCGCCATCGTCGAGGGCCTCGCCCAGCGCATCGTCCGCGGCGACGTCCCTGAGGGCCTTCGCGACAAGATCGTTTTCGCCCTCGACATGGGTTCCTTGGTCGCCGGTGCCAAATACCGAGGTGAGTTCGAGGAACGCCTCAAGGCCGTGCTCAGCGAGGTCAAGGCTGCGCAAGGCGGCATCTTGCTCTTCGTCGACGAACTGCACACCGTTGTCGGTGCGGGCGCCGCCGAAGGGGCCATGGACGCGGGGAACATGCTCAAGCCGATGCTTGCCCGCGGCGAACTCCACATGATCGGCGCCACCACCCTCGACGAGTACCGCAAACACATCGAAAAGGACGCCGCGCTCGAACGACGATTCCAGCAGGTCCTGGTCGACGAGCCCAGCCTCGAGGACGCCATCTCCATCCTGCGTGGACTGCGTGAGCGCCTGGAGGTCTTCCACGGCGTCAAGATCCAGGACACCGCGCTGGTCTCCGCCGCCACCCTCAGCCATCGCTACATCACCGATCGATTCCTGCCCGACAAGGCCATCGACCTCGTCGACGAGGCATGCGCCCGGCTGCGTACCGAGATCGACTCCATGCCTGCCGAACTCGACGAGATCACCCGCCGCGTCACCCGTCTGGAGATCGAGGAAGCCGCCCTCTCCAAGGAGACGGACCCCGCCAGCAGAACCCGCCTGGAGGAGCTGCGCAAGGAACTGGCCGACCTGCGCGGTGAAGCCGACGCCAAACACGCCCAGTGGGAGGCCGAACGGCAGGCGATCCGGCGTGTGCAGGAACTGCGACAGGAACTGGAGCAGGTCCGCCACGAGGCGGAAGAGGCCGAACGCGCCTACGACCTCAACCGCGCCGCCGAACTCCGATATGGCCGCCTCCAGGACCTGGAGCGCCGACTCGCAGCGGAGGAGGAGCAGCTGGCCACCAGGCAGGGACAGAACCGGTTGCTGCGCGAGGTGGTCACCGAAGAGGAGATCGCAGAGATCGTCGCCGCCTGGACCGGCATCCCGGTCGCCCGCCTGCAGGAGGGTGAACGCGACAAGCTGCTGCGCCTCGACGAGATCCTTCGCGAGCGTGTCGTCGGCCAGGACGAGGCGGTCAAGCTCGTCGCCGACGCAATCATCCGCGCCCGCTCCGGCATCCGCGACCCTCGCCGCCCCATCGGTTCCTTCATCTTCCTCGGCCCCACCGGCGTCGGTAAGACCGAGCTGACCAAGACTCTCGCCCGGGCGCTGTTCGACTCCGAGGAGAACATGGTCCGCCTCGACATGAGTGAGTACCAGGAGCGGCACACCGTCAGCAGGCTCATGGGCGCACCACCCGGATACGTGGGCTACGAGGAAGGCGGCCAGCTCACCGAGGCCGTACGCCGCAAGCCGTACTCGGTTGTGCTGTTCGACGAGATCGAGAAGGCACACAGCGACGTCTTCAACACCCTGCTGCAAATCCTCGATGACGGCCGCATCACCGATGCTCAGGGCCGCACCGTCAACTTCCGCAACACCGTGATCATCATGACGTCCAACATCGGCTCCGAGCACCTCCTCGACGGCGCCACCGCCGAGGGTGAGATCAAGCCTGACGCCCGCGCCCTGGTGATGGGTGAGCTGCGCGGGCACTTCCGTCCGGAGTTCCTCAACCGCGTCGATGACATCGTGCTGTTCAAGCCGCTGGGTGAGCGGCAGATCGAACGAATCGTGGAGCTGCAGTTCGACGAACTGCGTCAGCGGCTCGCGGAACGTCGCATCAACGTAGAACTCACCGATGCGGCCCGAGAGCTGATCTCCCACCAGGGCTACGACCCGGTGTACGGGGCCCGGCCGCTGCGGCGATACATCTCCCACGAGGTCGAGACGCTGGTCGGGCGTGCCCTTCTGCGCGGCGACGTCCAGGACGGCGCGACGGTCCGCGTCGACGCCGAACACGGAGAGCTGGTGGTCACCTACGACCAGCAGGAAGAGGCCCGGGAAGCGAGGGCAGCGTGAACACCACCCGTACAACGACGGTGGCCTGCCCGCACTGCGGGCGCGACAACCGCATTCCTGTTGCCGCCGAGGGACGCCCCAAATGCGGCCACTGCAAGCAGCCGCTGCCCTGGGTCGTCGACGCGGGTGACAACGATTTTACCGAAGTCGCCGACAACGCCGTCCAACCTGTCGTCGTCGACCTCTGGGCCACCTGGTGCGGCCCCTGCCGCATGGTCAGCCCCGCCCTCGAACAGGTCGCCCGCGACCTCGCCGGACGGATCAAGCTCGTCAAAGTCGACATCGACAAGAACCCAGGAGTCAGCCGGCGGTTCGACGTCCAAGCAGTGCCCACGCTGCTCGTTCAAGACCAAGGCGAGACCGTCGCCCGACAGGCCGGTGCGGCACCGGCGCACGTCCTGCGTCAGTGGGTCGAACAGGCCCTGGAAGGCCGGCAGACCACCGCGGGGCGGTGAGTCAGCATAGCCCCCGGCCACCACAAGGGCTCCCCGGAACCGCACGATACCGAGCTGTATGTCCGACCCGACCCGGGCCTCATGGGGCCGTCGGATGACGGCCCGTCATCGCCCAGCTCTCCGGTAGGAAAGGAGCCATGAAATGAGTGAAACGACATTCTCCTCCTTCGATACCATGGTGGACAAAGCCAATCGGCTCCTCAGGGATATCGAGGAAGCCAACGGCTGGCCCAAGGAACGCCGGAAGCAGTCGTACGCCGCTTTGCGCGCCGTCCTGCACCGGCTACGGGATCGCCTCTCCGTCGGCGGTGCGGCGCACCTGGGGGCGCAGCTTCCGACTCTGATCCGCGGCGTCTACTACGACGGATGGAAGCCGTCGGAGACACCGGTGAAACTCAGCGGCGAGGACTTTTTCCAGCGCGTCAGGGACGACTTTCCCTACGCGGTCGACGGCGGCATCGAAACGGTCGTGCGCACGGTGCTGGAGGCTCTGAAGCGCTACGTCAGCGAAGGCGAGTGGGATCACCTCAAGTCCGGCCTGCCCAACTCGCTGGCCGCCGTAATGCCGTAGCCGCTGGGCAGACCGTCCTGGCCTGGGACTTCTGCGTGAGCGCCTGCAACCGGACTGGAGACCATCGCGGGGACCTCGGCCGAACAACCAGCCACGAGAGGAGAACGTCATGGCCACGATTCCGGACCCGCACCTGGCAATGGTGCGGCCAGTGACGCCGCGTACCCCGCAGGGCTGCGAGGAGTGCCTCAGGGAGCATTCCCCGTGGGTGCACCTGCGGCTCTGCCTCACCTGCGGGCACGTCGGCTGCTGCGACTCCTCACCCCTCAAACACGCCCGACGACACGCGGGCAGCGCCGAGCACCCCGTCGTGCAGTCCTTCCAACCGGGAGAGGACTGGCGCTGGTGCTACGTCCACGAGGCTTTGGTCTGATGAGTACTGCCCAGCATAAGAATGGTGCGGTCCGCGAGACGCCGGACCGATACGGGGCGTTCCCGCGCCTTACACCGGAACAGCTTCAGGACCTGACCGCGCACGGTGAGCGCCGCAGGACCACGGAAGGTGAGGTGCTGTACCGGGAGGGCGAGCCGTTCCGGGAGTTCCTCGCCATCCTCAGCGGGACCGTCGAAATCCTTCAGGACCACGGCGGGCCGGAGGAGCGCACGGTGGCGGTACACGGACCCGGCAGGTTCCTGGGGGAGCTGGGGATGCTGGAGGGGCAGGCAGCGTTTGACACCGCCGTGGTGCGTGAGGCAGGCGAGATCCTGGCGGTACCGGTGGAGCGCCAACGCACCTTGGTCGGCCGCGACCCCGTACTCGGCGACCTGATCCTCCGCGCTTATCTGGGCCGACGGTATCTGCTCATCGGCCTCGGCGCAGGCTTCCGCATCCTGGGATCGTGCTACTCGCGGGACACGTTGCGGCTGCGTGAGTTCGCTGCGCGCAACCGGCTGCCCCACCGCTGGCTGGATCTGGAAAGGGACAAGGAGGCTGAGGCGCTGCTGCGTCGGTTCTCCATCCGCCCCGAGGAAACTCCGGTGGTCCTCTGGAAGGGCGAGCGGGTGCTGCGCAATCCGAGCAACGCCGAACTCGCCAGGCTCATCGGGCTGCCCGCCCCCACGCCGAAGGCCGCCCAGTGCGACGTGATGGTGGTCGGCGCGGGCCCCGCGGGACTCGCCGCAGCCGTATACGGCGCCTCCGACGGCCTCACCACCATTTCCGTCGACGCCGTGGCCACCGGAGGCCAGGCAGGCACCTCGTCCCGCATCGAGAACTACCTCGGCTTCCCATCGGGCATCTCCGGAGGAGAGCTCATCGAACGCGCGGTGCTCCAGGCCCACAAATTCGGTGCCCGCCTCATGGTGCCGGCCCAGGTCAACAGGCTCATCCAGCAGGACGACGAGTACGTAGTCACCTTCACAGACGGGCCCCAAGTCCGGGCGGACGCCGTGGTGCTCGCCTCAGGTGTCCGGTACCGCAGGCTCGAGGTGCCCGGCATCGACCGCCTGGAAGGCATCAGCGTCTACTACGCGGCGACCGTGCACGAGGCCAGTCTCTGCGAGGCGGACCCGGTCGCCGTGGTCGGCGGGGGCAACTCCGCCGGGCAGGCGGCGCTGTTCCTGGCCCATCACGCGTCCAGAGTTCACCTCCTCGTCCGGGGCAGCGACCTCAACGCGGACATGTCGCGTTACCTGGTGGACCAGGTGGAACGGCACCCGAAGATCGAGGCACTGCTCCACACCGAAATCCGGGGCGTTTCCGGGAAGGAGAAACTGGAGTCGCTGATCGTGGAGGACAACGCAAATAGTGAGCTTCGCAAGCTGCGGGCCGCCGCGCTCTTCGTGTTCATCGGGGCCCGGCCGCGCACCGAATGGCTAAGGGGCGTGCTCGCCCTGGATGAGAAGGGCTTCATCCTCACCGGCGCCGACGCTCTGGCTACGGCTGACGCGACCCGGTGGGACTCGCTCGGCCGTGGTCCGTTGCTGCTGGAGACCAGCCTTCCCGGGGTCTTCGCCGCCGGCGACGTCAGGAGCGGCTCGGTCAAACGAGTGGCCTCGGCTACCGGTGAAGGTGCCATGGCGATCCGCCTCGTGCACGAGCACCGGGAAAAGGCCGGCAACCTGGTCCGCACAGCAGGCCCCGAAGGGCCTCGGCCGTGACGGGCCAGTCCGGGCCTGGCACTGATTTCTCACCGCCAGTCTGGGGGGCCGTTGTACACCACTGCCTTCATATCGAGCCACGCTTCCCGACCACTCGGCCACGGCCCCAACTCCCGTTCCCGGCGACAGGGCGCGGATGATCCGCTCACTTCTCCAGGGCACCCGTCGCGGCCGCTCGTCAGCGCCGGCCCGCGCCGGGCTCACCCAACCAGTGTGGCACCGGCCGGGCGCCCTGGCGAACGCGCGACGAGCCACCGGGCCGGGTGCCTTACGGAGCCGGAGTGAATCCCGGGCCGCCCGTCCCTGTCGTCGCGCGGCCCAGTGGCTGTGGCCCGGGCCTCTGCCGCGCCGCCCGTACCCGCTGGACGCTCGTCGTCCCCGCCGTGTTCGTCACCCGGGCAGGGCTCATGTGACCTGCCGTCACGACACGAGCACCTAGCTGGGTCGTGTATCGAAAATGGATCCGGGACACTCCGGACGCTCGTGTGAGCGAGGCCCGGTGACGGCGCCCGTCGCGCGGTTCCCGGCGCGATCAGGTAATCAGGAATGGTGAACAAGGACGCGACCGACCCCTTTGTGCATGTCCGGGGCGCCAGTGAGAACAACCTGCGGAACATCGATGTCGACGTTCCGCGGGACGCGATGGTCGCCTTCACCGGCGTCTCCGGTTCGGGCAAGTCCTCGCTCGCGTTCGGCACGCTCTACGCCGAGGCCCAGCGGCGCTACTTCGAGTCCGTAGCACCGTACGCCCGAAGGCTGTTGCAACAGGTCGGTGCACCGCACGTGCAGGAAATAACCGGACTGCCACCGGCCGTGGCCCTGCAGCAGCGACGCGGGTCGCCCAGTTCGCGCTCGACGGTCGGCACCATCACCACGCTGTCCAACCTGCTGCGCATGCTGTACTCCCGCGCTGGCACCTATCCGCCCCGGGCCGCACGGCTGGGAGCCGAGTCGTTCTCACCCAACACCGCGGCCGGCGCCTGCCCGGAGTGCCATGGACTGGGCGTCGTCCACGACGTCGCCGAGGACCTGCTCGTCCCGGACCCCTCGCTGAGCATCCGCGAGGGGGCGGTCGCCGCTTGGCCGGGCGCGTGGCAGGGCGCCAACCTTCGCAGTGTCGTGAGCGGCCTGGGCATCGACATCGACCGACCGTGGCGCAGGCTCAGGAAGAGGGACCGGGACTGGCTGCTGTACACGGACGAGCAGCCCTCCGTGTACATCGAGCCGGAGGAGGACCGCGTCGACTACGGCTACCAGGGCAAGTTCTGGAGCGCCCGCAAGCACGTCATGCACGTCCTCGCCGACTCCAAGAGCGAGAAGATGCGCGAACGGGCGCTCCGGTTCGTCAGGAGTGTGCCCTGCCCGGAGTGTCACGGCAGCGGACTGCGGCCCGAGGCGCTCGCCGTGACCTTCGCCGGACGTTCCATCGCCGAGATCAACGCGATGCCGCTCACCGAGGTCGTGGCGCTGCTGCGTCCCGTCGCGGGGCGGTCCGAGGCAGACGCCACCACGTCGACCGCCCGATCCGGGGAGACGACCGAGGTCGCGGTCCGGATCTGCGGCGATCTGGTCGCGCGGGTCGACGTACTGCTCGACCTGGGCCTCGGATATCTCAGCCTCGGGCGCCGCTCGACGACCCTGTCGCCGGGCGAGGCGCAGCGCCTGCGGATCGCCACTCAGCTGCGCTCGGGGCTGTTCGGCGTCGTCTACGTCCTCGACGAACCCTCCGCGGGCCTGCACCCGGCTGACGCGGAACCGCTGCTGGACGTGCTGGACCGCCTCAAGGCGGCGGGCAACTCGCTGTTCGTCGTGGAGCACGACATGGACGTCGTACGGCGGGCGGACTGGGTGGTCGACATCGGCCCCGGCGCGGGCGAGGGCGGCGGGCGCGTGCTGTACAGCGGCCCGGTCGCCGGTCTTGAGCGGGTGAGGGAGTCGGCCACGAGCCAGTACTTCTTCGGGCGCGCCAAGCCGCTCGATCACCGCCCGCGCACACCGCACGGCTGGCTGCACCTGAGCGGCGTCTCCCGCCACAATCTGCACGACGTGTCCGTCGACGTACCGCTGTGCGTACTGACGGCGGTGACGGGCGTGTCCGGTTCGGGAAAGTCGACGCTGGTGACGCAGGTGCTCGCGGAGGTCGTCCGCGGCCACCTCGGACTCGTACCCGAGGAGCCCGACGAGGCGCAGCTGGAGGTCGACGTCCAGGACGCGTCGGGGGTCGAGTCGTTCGACCGGCTGGTCCGGGTCGATCAACGGCCCATCGGCCGAACCCCCCGGTCCAACCTGGCCACGTACACGGGGATGTTCGATGCGGTGCGCAAGCTGTACGCGGCGACGGACGAGGCCAGGGCGCGCGGTTACTCGGCCGGGCGGTTCTCCTTCAACGTGCCCGAAGGGCGGTGCGAGACCTGCCAGGGCGAAGGATTCGTCGCGGTGGAACTGCTTTTCCTGCCTGGCACCTACGCGCCGTGCCCAACCTGCCAGGGCTCCCGGTACAACGCCGAAACGCTGGAAGTCACCTACTGCGGCAAGAACATCGCGGAAGTGCTGGGGCTGTCCGTCGACGCCGCCGCCCAGTTCCTGTCCGCCGTCCCGGCCGCCTCCCGCAGTCTGGAGACGTTGCGCGAGGTGGGACTGGGGTACCTACGGCTGGGGCAGCCCGCGACGGAGCTCAGCGGTGGTGAGGCGCAACGCATCAAACTGGCCACCGAACTGCAGCGAGCCCGCCGCGGCCACGCGCTCTACCTGCTCGACGAGCCGACGGCGGGGCTGCACCCCTCGGACGTCGCACTGCTGCTGCGACAGCTGCACCGGCTCGTCGACGCGGGCAACACGGTCGTCCTCGTCGAGCACGACCTGGACACGATCGTCACCGCCGACTGGGTCATCGACCTCGGGCCGGGCGGCGGAGACGCGGGCGGGCGGGTGGTGACGGCGGGGCCGCCGGCCAAGGTGGCGAGGGCCCGCCGCAGCGCCACTGCGGCCTATCTCGCGGCCCGGCTCGCGGGCTCCTGACAACGGCGCGAGGGACTGGTCAGCCGGGTTCGGGGCGCAGGGTCGCGCGCGTCCCGTCGCCGCACCGGCAACGGATCCCACGGCGACTCGCCCCGGAGCCGCTCGACATCCCCAGCTTCACACCCCAAAGGTGCCGACCACCAGGAGAGATCACTCAAGGTAACGAAGTACTACCAGGCCGCTTCGTTTTGGATCACGGGATCGTTGACTTGAGTGTGCCGTTGCCCAAACGTGCAGTGAGCATGATCGATCCTTCCTTCCGGGTTGGACACACCGAACGGGTGGCTGGTGGCGCGGCGGTGCGGGCGGGAGCGGCCCAGAGCGGGTGTTCGCGGTGACACACGTGATCGTGACCTTGGCAGAGGGAGCATGCCCCGTACTGGGAGAACGAGGAGATCTGGCCGTGCCGCCTGCACCAGCCGGCGGGAGCCAGCGTGTCATCGCAGCGCCGACGCCACCCCGGGGCATCCTGTGGGCACTTGCGGTCGCGGGGACAGCCGACGAGAAGGGTCCAGCCATGCCGGTGTCGTCGCAGGGCGTTAGGGTCGTGATTCTCCTCGCGGACCCGGACGCGCCGACGGAGATCGCTCAGCGCATGGCCCGGATGCTTCCTGATCGGCTCGCCGACAAGTCAGGCCAGGGGCAACGGTTCGACGTCGAGGTGGTCAGTGAGCCCTTCACCGCAGAGGCCGAGGACCCGCCCACCTTGATGCGCCGGATCGTAGACCGCGGTAGTGCGGAGAACTGGGACATCGTCGTGGCTCTTACCGACCTTCCGCTGCACTCACACAGGCGCAAGCTCGTTGTGGATCTGAGTCACGAACACGGGGTGGCTCTGCTGTCCCTTCCTTCACTGGGTGGCTGGCGGCTGCAGAGAAAGGCCCGGCGGGCAGTGGAAGAAGCCGTGCTCAGCTTGGCAGGCCCGCGGGCCACTGGGGCTGAGGGAGCTCCGCGAAGCCAGCCACCGTTGGGGCCCTTCGTCGGTCGTCTCGCACCTATCCATCCGGGCCCGGTCGATGAGGAGGAGGCCGCCGATCTGCGCTACGTCGCCAGCGGGCCGCGTGGTTACCTCAAAGTGCTCGTCGGTATGGTCCGCGCCAACCGGCCGTGGCGGCTGGTGCCGGGCCTTTCGAAAGCCCTGGCGGCCGCACTCGCCACGGGAGCCGTCGCCACCGTGAACTCCACCGTCTGGAGCCTGGCCGCGTCCCTCAGCACGCCACGCCTCGTCATCGCCACGGTCGGTTCTGTCGGGCTCATGATCGGCTGGCTGATCGTGGACGCGAACCTGTGGCATCGAACAGCGGAGGGCTCGCCGGAGGCGAGGCAGAGGGCGGCTCTCTACAACACCTCGACCGTCGTGACCGTGGGTATCGGGGTACTCGTCTGCTACGTGGGCTTGATGATCATCAACTTTGCGTGGGCGCTGTTCATCCTCAACGACCAAGTGTTCGCTTCCATGACACGAACCCCGTTGAACGCCACGGACTACTGGACGTTGTCATGGTTCGTGGCTTCGACCGCCACAGTGGGCGGCGCGCTGGGATCAGGATTGGAGAGCGACGAAGCAATCCGAGCAGCCGCCTACTCCAAGCGCGAACAGGAACGTCGTCACATGCTTCAGGACGACCACGATGGCTAGCCATATGAAGATGCACAGGAGCCGATGGCGATGGAGTACGGCTCATCCCGCCCGTCTCCTTGGCGGCCGCGATGAGACGAACGTGATGGTGCGTTTGGTGACCGGGCTGACGGAGGGCAGATCGTTTGTTCAGCAGTACATCGGCTCGTCGGCGTCTGCCGGACCTTCGGCCAGAGGTGTCCGCAGGAGCAGCGTCCTGTCCCAGCACCTGCGGCCGTCACCCTGTTCTTGGGCCGTGCGGGAAGCTCTCTCGCACGACGGCCGAACCAAAATCCGGCCGACGAGACCCGGCGTGGTCTTCCGGCCGGGCTCACGCCCGTGACGTGGCCGCGGGCCTTCAGAGAAGCCCTCCACGCCGGGCTCAAAATCGAGGAGACGCGGCTGGAGCCCCTGCTCGCGCTGCGCACGGCCGTCGGTGTGGCGATCGTCATCGGGCCGGCGCTATGGCTGGGCTCCCCTGCGTACGCCGCATCTGCCGCCCTCGGCGCCTTCTCCGCGGGTGGGGCCACCTTCCAGCGCACCTGGCGCCCACGCAAGGTGATCGCGCTCGGCGCCGGCGCGGGGCTGGCGCTCAGTACCCTGGTGGGCTACCTGGCGGCGGGGCGACTCGTGACGTTCCTTCCGCTGCTGGCCCTGTGGACCTTTGCCGCGGGGCTGGCGTGGGCCGTCGGATCGACCGCTGGGATCGTCGCTGCGACGACGGTCGGCAGCATGCTGGTGACCATCACCCTGCCCACGAGCGTCGGACGAGCCCTGGAGCACGCCGGGATCATCGCGCTCGGCGGAGTGGCGCAGACCCTGCTGATCCTGCTGTTCCCGATCCGCCGATGGGGGGCGCATCGTGACGCGCTCGCCGACGCCCTGGCCGCCGTGGCGGACTACGCCCGCCGGCTCCGGCACGACCCGACCGCCCGGTTCGACCCTGAGCCATTGATGACAGCCCGGGACGCGGCCGCCGTCACGCCATCACAGGCTCGCACCCGCCCCACCGTCCTCCACGGCCCGCGAGGACTTGCCGAGCGCATTCTGCCGGCCATCGCCTCGCTCGCCGACCCGGACGTCGGCGCCCCAGCAGAGGGACCTGGGCGTGACCGCGCGCGAGAGCTGCTCGACGCGGCCGCCGACGTGTTGGATGCGGCCGCCCGATCGATCCGCCGCGGCACCCCCGTCGAGGTACCGCCCAGGACTGTGGACCTCCTGCGTGGAGACGAGGCGCACGAGGTGCTCGAGGGACCCGCGCGGCAGGCCGCCGAGAGGCTCGCGGGACTGCTCGGTGAGGCGCTGGAGATCGCTGAGTGCGGCAACGTGCGCAGAAGGACGCCCACGCAACATGGCGCCGAGGGCGCTCAGTTCCTGGTGCGACCGACCCTATTCCGGCTGATCCCGGTCATCGTGCGGGCGGTCCGTCGTGAGCTCCGCCACGACTCGCCCGTCTTCCGGCATGCCGTTCGGCTGGCGGCGGTAGCCACGCTCGGCTATCTCATCGCCGCCCGGCTACCCCTGGGTCACGGCTACTGGGCGCCCATCGCCTCGGTGATGGTGATGCGTCCGGACTTCCACCGGACGTACGCGCGTGCGGTCGCCCGTCTCGCCGGGACCCTGGTAGGGGTCGCGCTCGCCACCGGAGTGGTGCGGGCCCTGGGCCCGGACGCCCATGTGTTCGGTGCGCTGGCGGTGGTATCGGCGGGCCTGTCGTACACCCTGATCCGTACCGGCTACGCCTACTCCCAGTGCTTCACTGCCGCGTACGTCGTCTTCCTGCTCGGCATGGGCGGCCAGGCATGGGAACAGACGGTCCCGGAGCGGATGGTACTCACCCTGCTGGGCGGGGCCCTGGCAATGCTGGCCTACGCGGTATTCCCTGCATGGGAGACGCCCCGGCTGCCGGGACGGCTTGCGGACTGGCTCGCCGCCAACGGCCGCTACGCGGCCGCATTGCTCCGCAACTACGCTGAACCGACCAGTGAGCGCCGTGCCGACATGCGCAGTGCCCAACTGGAGAGCAGAAAAGCGCGTGCCGCCTGGCAGGAGGCATACGACCAGGCAAAGCAGGAACCGGTCCGCCCCAGGGGCCTGACATCCCGTGAGGCGGAGGAGGCACAGGAGGCGCTCGAAGGGTTTGACAGGGCGACAACGCTCATGGAGAACCACGTCCCGCAGGACGACAGCCCCTTCGCTCTTGAGGCGCAGGGACTCGCCAAGGCCCTGGAAACGGACACGGCGCAGGCGGCAGCCGACGTGCGCGAGCACAGGAATCCGGATTGGGATCGCGTGGAGAAGGTACTCCAGGCGTGGGAAACGGCCGGTGCTCGGAGCCCAGCGCTACGGCGCGAGGCGGAACTGCAGAAGCGTGCTCTGGAGGACCTTGCGACAGCCGTAAGCCGCACCCCCCTGGAGCGCGACGTCGGCTCCACCCGCGAGGAGCAGCGAGTGCGGGAGGCCATGGAGACTGAAAGCGATGGCACAGGACCCGCGCACGGGGGTGGGTGACGTTCCCGTTACCCTGGCACGCGCAACGTCCTCCTGGAGGCGATGACCGCCGCCAGGAGCAGCGGGATGCGGCAGCGACCGCGATGTCCCGGGCTTCTGTCAGCTTC
>NZ_JBHWZS010000105.1:0-26304 GCF_042728155.1 Streptomyces sp. NPDC060209 | reverse complement strand
GGGTGCACCCCCGGGCCCGCTTCCGTCCGTTCGCCGGACGGTCGCCCGCGCGCGGCGTCAGATGTTGACGCCGAAGTCGGCGGCGATGCCCGCCAGGCCGGAGGCGTAGCCCTGGCCCACCGCGCGGAACTTCCACTCGCTGCCGTGACGGTAGAGCTCGCCGAAGACCATGGCGGTCTCGGTCGAGGCGTCCTCGCTCAGGTCGTAGCGGGCCAGCTCGACGTCGTCGGCACGGTTGACCACCCGGATGAAGGCGTTGCGGACCTGGCCGAAACTCTGCCCGCGCGCGGGCGCGTCATGGATGGAGACCGGGAAGACGATCTTCGTGACCTCGGCGGGCACGGACGCCAGGTCCACATTCACGGACTCGTCGTCGCCCTCGCCCTCACCGGTGAGATTGTCGCCGGTGTGCTGGACCGAACCGTCCGGGCTGGTCAGGTTGTTGTAGAAGACGAAGTGCCGGTCGGAGACGACCTTGCCGGCTTCGGTGCACAGCAGGGCGCTGGCGTCGAGGTCGTGATCGGCACCGGTGGTGGTGCGCACGTCCCAGCCGAGCCCGACCGTCACGGCGGTGAGGCCGGGGGCCTCCTTGCTGAGCGATACGTTGCCGCCCTTGGACAGGCTGACTCCCACGAGTGTTCCTCCATTGCTCTGGTCTGTGTCGTCATCCGGTCCAACGCCGGAGCAGCCACTATGGTTCCATCAATTGCGCAACTTTGAAACTATTGATGACGGCTGTGGCGGCCCTGGCGGTACGAGGGTCGCGGCGGCCCGGGAGGTGGCGGCGTGTTCTCCGATGTGGGATTTCTGGAACTGGTCACGCTCGTGATCCTCGCTCTCGTGCTGTTCGGCCCGGACAAGCTGCCCGAGGCGATCAGGACCGTGTCCGCGTTCGTCCGGAAGTTCCGGGAGTTCTCGGAGAGCGCGAAGCAGGAGGTCCGCACCGGACTGGGGCCGGAGTTCGAGGACTTCGAATTCGAGGACCTGAACCCTCGGACGTTCCTGCGCAAGCACGTGCTGGACGGTGACGGCCCGGAGCTCGACGGAATCCGTGGCGCTCTCGATCCACGGCAGGAGTTGAAGGAGGCCGTGGATGCGGTGCGGGACGCGGTCGACGTCCGGGCGGCCCGCGATTCCCCGTCGGGGCCGGCCGCCACGCCCGGTGCCGCGGCGGACCCGGTCTCCCTGCGGAAGGGAGGGGGCTTGGTGGCGGCCGGACGTCCTCCGATCGACCCCGACGCGACCTGACCCGCCGCAGGGTGCGGGGTGAGTCGCTCCGCTACGGCTTCGATGCGGCCGGCTCTTGATCTGCACCCGGGGTGCGCGTTCACCGGGTCGGGCCGCCGCCCTCCGGGGCGGACTGGTGGGCCGGGGTCGTGTCGCCGGGGGAGGTCTGTGCGGCCCGGGGTGCGGCCGGGTCGGCGGGGGTGGCGCCCTGCGTCGCGCCGTCCTCCTTCATCGCCTTCGTCTCGCTCTTGAGGATCCGCAGGGACTGGCCCAGTGCGCGCGCGGAGTCCGGCAGCTTCTTCGACCCGAACAGCACGATGACCACGATCGCCAGGATCATCAGGTGCCAGGGTTCCAGTCCGTTGCGGAGCATTGCCACCCCGTCCTTTCTCTCGCTGGTGTCGGCGTGCGCGACTCGGTGGGTGCGCACACACTTCAAAAATTGCTAGATTGCGCAACTGTACAAGCCTGGGGCGGGTTCAGTCGTCCCCTCCGCCGGAGCCGGACCGAATGAGGGCGCACAGATGGCAGGCAGTCACCGGGCCGCGACGACCACCCGCCGGGGCACCAGGGCCACAGCCTCGGGCCGGCGGTCCGGGCGCACCCGGATACGGACCGTCCTCGCCACCGCGGTGTCGCTGCTCGTGCTCGTGACGGCCGGTGCCGGCTGGGCGTATCTGAAGCTCAGCGGCGACATCGACACCTTCGGCGCGGACGGGATCTCCGACGACCGGCCCGCCGCCGCCTCGGACGGGCAGAACGTCCTGGTGATCGGTTCGGATGCCAGGACCGGCGGGAACAGCGCACTGGGCGGTGGCGACAGGAACGACATCGGCCGCTCCGACACCGCGTTCCTGCTGCATGTCTACGCCGACCGCCGGCACGCGGTCGCCGTGTCCATCCCCCGTGACACCCTGCTCGACATCCCGCCCTGCAAGCTTCCCGACGGCAGCTGGACCGGGACCAGGCACCAGGCCATGTTCAACGAGGCGTACACCGTGGGCAGTACGGCCGAGGGCAACCCCGCCTGCACCCAGAACACCGTCGAGAACCTGACCGGCCTGCGCGTCGACCACACCGTGGTGGTCGACTTCAAGGGCTTCTCGGCGCTGACCCAGGTCGTCGGCGGTGTGGAGGTGTGTGTGCCGCAGGACATCTACCAGAAGGACCTGAACCCGGGCCGCGCCACGCGTGGCAAGCGCCTCTTCACCCAGGGGGTGCAGACCGTCTCCGGCCAGAAGGCCCTGGACTACGTACGCGTCCGGCACGGCATGGGCGACGGCTCCGACATAGGCCGCATCAAACGGCAGCAGGCCTTCGTCGGCAGTCTGATCAAGAAGGTGAGGAGCGACGGGCTCACGCCCACGAAACTCCTGCCGCTCGCGGACGCGGCGACGACGTCCATGACCGTCGACCCCGGGCTCGGGTCTGCCGACAAGCTGGTCTCCTTCGCGATGTCGCTGAAGGACATCGATCTGAGCGACACCAGGTTCGTCACAGTCCCCTGGCGGTACGAGGGCGCACGCGTCGCGATCGTCGAGCCGGACGCCGGGGCGCTGTGGGCGGCTCTGAAGGCCGACCGCACCCTCGACGGCCAGGACGCCGGCGGCGGGACGGGCGGTGAGGAGAAGGACTCCGCACCCTCGCCGGACGCCGAGCGGATCCCGGGTGAGGACATCTCCGTCACCGTCCACAACGGCACCCGGGTCACCGGACTCGCCGCCCGTGCGGCGGCCGTCCTGGAGGAGGCGGGCGTCACCGTCACCGGCACGGCGACGGCGAGCAGCCAGAGCCACCGCACCACGGTGATCGAGTACGGCCCCGGCCGGAAGGGGGAGGCCGAGACCCTCGTCCGGCTCCTCGGCACCGGGGAACTCCGCTCCACCACCGGCGGCCTGGACGTGGTGCTCGGGCAGTCCTACGCGGACCGGGCGCCCGGCGCTCCTTCCGGCGAGGGGCCCCCGGCCCCCTCCGAGGTGCCGGCCGAGGTCGCCGAGGGTGCCCGCGCCGCGGACGAGGACCTCTGCGCCGAGCTCTCCTACGGATGACCTGGGCGCCGCGTGCCCGCGGACGCCCCTACCGCCCGGTGCCGGGCCTGTCGTAACGGGACCGGGCGACCGCCAGCGCCACCGTGTACAGCACGAGGACCGCGGCGAGCAGGGGGTAGTACAGGGGTGGCAGCGCGGTCATGCCCAGCAGCGGCCCGAGCGGGGAGAGCGGCAGCAGGACGCCGATGACGGCCAGGCCGGCGGCGGCCCACCGGACAGGGCTCGCGGTGCCGCCCTCGGCAGTGCGGCGGCCGGTGCGCAGCAGCAGCATCACCAGCGCCTGGGTGAGGAGGTTCTCGGTGAACCATCCGGAGTGGAAGGCGGCCTGACCGGAGCCGGCCGCGTCGTGCAGGGCGAGTGCGAGGACGCCGAAGGTCGCCAGGTCGGCGGCGGCGCCCAGCAGTCCGAAGCCGGTGATGAAGCGGAGGAAGTAGCGGGGCTGCAGCACCGTCGGAGTGCGGAGCGCGGCGGGGTGGAGGCGCTCGAAGGCGAAGGCGAGCTGCGCGGCGTCGAAGCACAGGTTCTGGACCAGGATCTGTGCCGGGAGCATCGGGAGGAAGGGCAGCATCAGGCCGGTCGCGAGCATCGCGATCACGTTGCCGAGGTTGGACGAGAGCGTGATCCGCAGGTAGGTGGCGATGTTCACGCTGCTGTGCCGCCCGGAGGTGATCGCGTGGGCGATGGCCGTGAGGTCCTTGTCGGCCAGGACCACGTCGGCGCTCTCACGGGCGACGTCCACTGCGTCGCGCGGACAGATACCGACATCGGCCGCGTGGAGTGCGGGCAGGTCGTTGACGCCGTCGCCGAGGAACCCCGTGGTGTGCCCGTCGGCGCGCAGCACGGAGATGATCCGGGCCTTGTGCTCGGGAGCGCAGCGCGCGAAGACGGTGGTGCGGCGGGCGAGGTCCGCGAGCTCCCCGTCCGTCAGGCCATCGACGGTGTCGGCGGCGAGGACGACGCCCGGGTCGAGCCCGAGATCCCCGCAGGCGCGGGCCGCCGTGCCCGGGTGGTCACCCGTGAGGATCTTGACGGTGACGCCCCGGTCCGCGAAGACCTTCAGTGCGTCTGCCGCGGTCGGCGCGAGCGCGTCGCGCAGGGCGACGAAGCCGACGAGAGTGAGGCCGCGCTCGTCGGCCGGGGTGTAGCCGCGGTTCCGGGCCTGCCGTTCGGCAGTGGCGACCGCGAGGAGCCTCAGACCGTCCCGGGCCTCCCGCGCGGCGAGGGCGAGCAGCCGGGTCCGCTCGTCCTGGTCGAGCGCGCAGCGCTCGAGCACGTCCTCCGCGGCGCCCTTGACGACCAGCGTGTGGAGACCGAGGCGGCCGGGGAGGCGTACGACCGCGGTGGAGAGGCGCCGTACCGGATCGAAGGGCAGCGCGGCCACGCCTTCGTATCCCAGCGGCTCGTCCCCCTCGACGGCGTCCAGGATCGCCTCGTCCAGGGCGTCCGGGGCGGGCAGGTCGGCGAGCTGGAGCGTCCACCAGGCATTGACGCCGGCCCAGTGCAGCACCTCGGGATCCGGACGGCCCCACACGTCCAGCGCGTGGTGCAGGACCGGCCGGTCCTGGGTGAGGGTGCCCGTCTTGTCGAGGCACAGCACATCGACCGCGCCGAGATCGTGAAGTGCGGGGAGCCGCTTGACGATCACCCTGTGGTCACGGGCGAGGAGGGTCGCCCCACGGGCCAGGGCAGTGGTGACGATGACCGGCAGCATCTCCGGGGTGAGCCCGACGGCGACCGCCACCGCGAACGGCAGCGTCTCGAAGCCCCGGCCGCGCAGCGCCGCGTTGGCCATGAGCACCAGCGGCGGGGTCAGCAGCATGAAGCGGATGAGGACCCAGGAGATCCCGTGCACGGACCGGTCGAACGCGCTGGCCACGCGTTGCCCGGGGCCGCTCTGGGTGGCGGCGAAGCGGGTGTGCGCACCGGTCGAGACGACGACGGCGGTACCGCTGCCCGATGCGACGCTGCTGCCCTGGAAGCACAGTTCCGGCCGCTCGAACAGTCCGCCCCCCGGCTCCGGCGCGTCGACGGGGTGCCTGGCCACCGGTGCGGACTCGCCCGTCAGCGGCGCCTGGTGCACCGTGAGGCCGCTCGACCGAAGGAGCCGCACGTCGGCGGGGACCAGGTCACCGGGACCGAGGCGGATCACATCACCCGGTACCAACTCGTCGACCGGGATCTCCCGTGACCGGGGTGCCCCGTCCTCGGCCGTGCGCCGCAGCACGGTCGCCGTGGTCGCCACCAGCTTCCGCAGGGCGGCCACGGACCGGTCGGCCCGGCGCTCCCCGCCCGCGCGCAGGACGCAGCTGACCACCACCAGGGAGAGGATCACGCTTGCGGTGCCCCAGGCCGCCACGGTGGCAGACACCAGTCCGAGACACAGCAGCACCGCGGTGAACGGATCCCGCAGGCTTCCCGCGAGGCGGCGGGTCCAGGAGGCCGTACGCCATGACGGCACCGTGTTCCCGCCGAACCGGGCGAGCCGCTCCTCGGCCTCCGCCTCGACGAGCCCGCGGGGCCCGCTGTCCAGACGCCGCAGCACCTGGAGGGAGGTCAACTCGGGGCTGGGCGGCAGTCCGTCGCCGGGCCGGAGGTCCGTGCCCACCGGCTGACGCGCCCACTGCTCCCCGGGACCCACAGGATCGGTACCGCCGGCCGCTGCGGTCTCAGGCACCGAGGTCACGGAGGCGGGGGGCCGAGGCGTGCGCGGCACGGTCGGTCAGCTGGCCGATCATCAGCCGCACCACTGTCACCACGTCGGCGTCGTCGACGAAATAGACCTGTCGTCGTCCCTCCCGCCGGGAGCGTACGAGGCCGGCGAGTTTCAGCTTCGTCAGATGCTGGCTCACCGCGGGCAGAGCTCCGCCCACGCGCTGGGCGAGTCCGCTCACATCGCTCTCGCCCTCCGCCAGGGCCCACACGATGTGCAGGCGCGGTGGCGACGCCAGCAGCCCGAACGCCGCGGCCGCGTCCGCCAGCACCTCGGCGGGCGGATCGTCGGAGTGCCCTGCTGCCACCATCGCTCTCCCGTCGGGCCTGGGCCGCGCTGTCGGGCCCGAAGGTTCTCAAGTGTAGGGGCCGTGCGGTATCCCGGACCCGCCGCTCCCGAGCCGCCCGGCGGCGACCGCCCGGTCGGTGGCGGCTGTGTGGCGTTCCGTGGATCGCGAGGCGCCAGGGCCCGTATAGCCTGACGAAATGCTCACCGAAGTCACCGCGACCCGCTACGTCACGCCCCTGCGTGAGGGCGGCTCGCTCCCCGGGATCGTCGAGGCCGACGACCTCGGCACGTACGTCATGAAGTTCACCGGAGCGGGACAGGGCCGCAAGACCCTGGTCGCGGAGGTCATCTGCGGGGAGCTCGGCCGGAGGCTCGGGCTGCGGGTGCCGGAGCTGGTGACCATCCAGCTCGACCCCGTGATCGGACTCGCCGAGCCGGACCAGGAGGTGCAGGAGCTCCTCAAGGCGAGCGGCGGGCTGAATCTCGGCATGGACTACCTGCCCGGCTCGCTCGGGTTCGACCCGCTCGCCTATCAGGTGGATCCGGCGGAGGCCGGAAAGGTCGTCTGGTTCGATGCGCTGATCAACAACGTGGACCGGTCGTGGCGGAACCCCAACATGCTGGTCTGGCACGGTGACCTCTGGCTGATCGACCACGGGGCCACCATGATCTGGCACCACAACTGGCCGGGCTCACAGGCCTCCGCGGCGAAGCCGTACAACGCCTCCGACCACGTCCTCGCACCGTTCGGCCCCGACATCGAGGCCGCCGCCGCCGAGCTCGCCCCGCTCGTCACCGAGGAACTGCTCACCGAAGTGGCCGCCGAGGTGCCGGACGAGTGGCTGGCCGGCGAGCCGGGCTTCGAGACGACGGACCTGCTTCGGCGGGCTTACGTGGAGCCGCTGCTGGCGCGTGCCGGAAGCATCCACGAGCGCATCTCCATGGGGGAGCCCACCAAGAAGCAGCCCTCCCGGGCCCCCGGCTGGCTCGCCGAGCGTCTGACTCCGCGGCCGCACCCCACGAAGACGGATCCTGCCGCCCGGGCGGACGCCGGACAGAACAGCAAGGACAGCGGCCGATGAGCAAGCGCGACGTCTTCGAGTACGCGGTCCTGCGCGTCGTGCCCCGGGTCGAGCGCGGTGAGTGCTTCAACGCGGGTGTGCTGGTCTACTGCCGGGCGAAGTCCTTCGTCGCCGCGCGCACGCACCTGGACGAGCACAAGCTCAAGGCCCTGGACCCGCATGCCGACGTAGTGGGTGTACGGGCTGCCCTGCGCGCGGTCGAGGGGGTCTGCGGCGGCGGCGAAGCGGCGGGACAGGCGGCCGGTGACGACCCGGGGCGGCGCTTTCGCTGGCTGATCGCGCCGCGCTCCACGGTCGTCCAGCCGGGCACCGTGCACAGCGGGCTCACCATGGACCCCGAGGCCGAGATCGAACGGCTGCTCGACCTGCTGGTGCGCTGATTCCGGTGACGGCGGCGCCGCCCGCGACGTACGCGGCCGCGGCGCCGTCCGGTGTGACATGCGCCCATGCCCCCGTGGGCCGTTGACACCGGGTGCCAGGGCTTCTAGCGTCTCGTCTGCTGAAGGTACTAAGCGGTTGCTCAGTTATCGGGAACTTCCTGACGTCCGCTGAGCCGCGATCCAAGGGCGAGGAGAACCAAGCATGTCCACCACCGAGCAGCGCGTCGCCATCGTGACGGGAGCGGCACGGGGCATCGGCGCCGCCACCGCCGTACGCCTGGCGGCCGAGGGCCGCGCCGTCGCCGTACTCGACCTCGACGAGGCGGCGTGCAAGGACACGGTCGAGAAGATCACCGCCGCCGGGGGCAAGGCCCTCGCCGTCGGCTGCGATGTGTCGGACAGCGCCCAGGTGGAGGCCGCCGTCGCGCGCGTGGCCGCCGAGCTCGGCGCACCGACGATCCTCGTCAACAACGCGGGTGTGCTCCGTGACAACCTGCTCTTCAAGATGAGCGAGTCCGACTGGGACCTCGTGATGAACGTCCACCTCAAGGGCGCGTTCCTCATGGCCAAGGCCGTCCAGTCGCACATGGTGGAGGCCAAGTTCGGCCGCATCGTCTCGCTCTCGTCCTCCTCGGCACTGGGCAACCGGGGTCAGGCCAACTACTCCGCCGTCAAGGCGGGCCTCCAGGGCTTCACCAAGACGCTCGCCAAGGAGCTCGGCAAGTTCGGTGTGACGGCCAACGCCGTCGCCCCCGGCTTCATCGTCACCGAGATGACCGCCCAGACGGCGGCGCGCGTCGGTATGGGCTTCGAGGAGTTCCAGGCCGCCGCCGCGACGCAGATCCCGGTCCAGCGCGTTGGTCACCCCGAGGACATCGCCAACGCCATCGCCTTCTTCACGGGCGAGGACGCGGGCTTCGTGTCCGGCCAGGTCATGTACGTAGCCGGCGGACCGCTCAACTGACCCCGGAAGGGCAACGGACAACATGACTGTGCAGGACAGTGGCAAGGTCGCGCTCATCACGGGCGCGAGCCGGGGGATCGGCTACGGCATCGCGGAGGCGCTCGTCGCCCGGGGTGACCGGGTCGTCATCACGGGCCGTGGCGAGGACGCCCTGAAGGAGGCCGTCGAGAAGCTCGGCGCCGACCGGGCGGTCGGCATCGCGGGCAAGGCGCACGACGAGGCGCACCAGGCCGCGGCCGTCGAGCGTGCCATGGAGGCGTTCGGCCGGGTCGACTACCTGGTCAACAACGCGGGTACGAACCCCGTCTTCGGACCGATGGCGGAGCTCGACCTCAACGTCGCCCGCAAGGTCTACGAGACCAATGTGATCTCGGCGCTCGGGTTCGCCCAGCAGACCTGGAAGGCGTGGCAGAGGGAGAACGGCGGGGCGATCGTCAACATCGCCTCGGTCGCGGGCGTTTCCGCGTCCCCCTTCATCGGCGCCTACGGCATGAGCAAGGCCGCCATGGTCAACCTGACCCTCCAGCTGGCGCACGAGTTCGCTCCGGTCGTGCGGGTCAACGCGATCGCCCCGGCCGTGGTGAAGACCAAGTTCGCGGAGGCGCTCTACGAGGGGCGTGAGGCCGAGGCCGCGGCCGCCTACCCGCTGGGCCGGCTCGGTGTTCCGCAGGACATCGGCGGTGCGGCGGCGTTCCTCACCTCCGAGCAGTCCGACTGGATCACGGGGCAGACACTCGTGGTCGACGGCGGTATTTTCCTGAACGCGGGCGTGGCCTGAGAGAGGCCTGCGCCAGTTTGGGCCTGATTGACGCAAGTGCCCCGCCGGGTCAGCGGATTGTCCTGGTGGGGCGCTGCGGTATGGTCTGCCGACCCCAAGGCCGATCGAGGAGCGTGCACGTGTTCTACCGGGCCAGTCTGCAGGCCTCTGCAGCCCTTGCTTCCCTTTCCCTGCTGGCCGGCTGCGGTCTGTTGTCCGACAGCAGTTCGGAAGCGGAACAGCAGATATCGGTCGGAACGACGAGCTCGCCCTCGACCCTCGATCCGGCGGCGGCGTGGGACGGTTCCTGGGAGCTGATGAGGAACGTCTTCCAGACCCTGGTGAGCTTCCCCACCGGCAGTACCAGCCCCGAGCCCGACGCGGCGGAGGAATGCAGGTTCACGGACGCCACGAGCATGGCGTACCGGTGCACCCTGCGTTCGGGCCTGAAGTTCTCCAACGGGGAGAAGATCGACGCCGAGGCCGTGAAGTACTCCATCGACCGGATCACGAAGATCAAGGTCAAGGGCGGCCCCGCCGGCCTCCTGGGATCTCTCGACCGGGTGGAGACCAAGGGCGACGACACGGTCATCTTCCACCTCGCCAAGGCGGACGCGACCTTCCCGTTCATCCTGGCCACTCCCGCGATGTCCATCGTCCCTCCCGGTGAGTACCCGGCGGACAGCATCCGCGACGACGGCAAGGTCACCGGTTCGGGACCGTACGTCCTGAATTCGTACGAGCCGGGCAAGCAGGCCGAACTGGCCAAGAACCCCAGCTACAAGGGGTTCGCCGACCGGAAGAACGACGCGGTCACGATCCGCTACTTCGAGGACTCCGCCCCCATGGTGGAGGCGCTGAAGAACAAGGAGATCGACGCCACCTACCGCGGCCTGACCGCCGAGGAGGTCATCGGTCTCGAGGACAACAAGAAGGACAACGACGGCCTGCAGATCGTCGAGTCGGTCGGTGCCGACATCCGCTTCCTCGTCTTCAACCCCAAGGACCCGGCCGCGGGAAAGCTCGCCGTCCGGCAGGCCATCGCCCAGCTGGTGAACCGCGACGCCCTCGTCGCCAAGGTCTACCGGGGCACCGCCGAACCGCTCTACTCCATGGTCCCGAAGGGCATCGCGGGGCACGCCACCAGCTTCTTCGACTCCTACGGCGACCCGGATGTCGCCAAGGCCAGGGCGCTGCTCTCCGGGGCGGGAATCACCGAGCCGGTCAAGATGACCTTCTGGTACACGACGGACCGCTACGGCTCCTCCACCGCACCCGAGTTCGCCGAGCTGAAGCGCCAGCTCGAAGCGTCCGGCCTCTTCCGGATCACGCTGAAGAGCGCTCCGTGGAAGTCCTTCCAGGAAGGCTTCAACAAGGGCGAATACCCGGTCTTCGGGCGTGGCTGGTTCCCCGACTTCCCGGACCCGGACAACTTCATCGCCCCCTTCGTGGGCCAGGACAGCGTCACCGGCACCCCGTATCTGACCGACGAGATCACCCAGGAGCTGCTGCCGACCTCCCGCAAGGAGAGCGACCGCGGTGCCGTCTCCGATCAGTTCAAGCGGGCCCAGGAGATCCTCGTCAAGGACGTGCGTCTGCTGCCCCTGTGGCAGGGCAAGCTCTATGTGGCCGCGGGTGAGGACATCGGCGGCGGCGAGCGCGCGCTCGACCCCCAGACGGTCATGCAGATGTGGGAGCTGTACCGCAAGACCAGCTGGTAGGGAGCGCGGCGGCAGGCTCGGCGGGTCCGTTGTCAGTGGTCCCCGGTAGGTTCTGTGGTCAAGAACCGATTGCTTACCGGAGGTTGTGGACGTGACCGACACCGACCTGCTGCCCGAGTCCTGGCGCGGCGTCCTCGGCGAAGAGCTGCAGAAGCCCTACTTCAAGGAGCTCACGGATTTCGTCGAGGAGGAGCGGGCCAGGGGGCCGGTGTATCCGCCGCGCGAGCAGGTCTTCGCCGCGCTGGAGGCCACGCCGTACGACCGGGTGAAGGTGCTCATCCTCGGCCAGGACCCGTACCACGGCGAGGGCCAGGGCCACGGCCTGTGCTTCTCGGTCCGGCCGGGCGTCAAGACGCCGCCCTCGCTGCGCAACATCTACAAGGAGATGAACGACGAGCTCGGCCTGCCGGTCCCGGACAACGGATATCTGATGCCGTGGGCCGAGCAGGGTGTCCTGCTGCTCAACGCGGTGCTGACGGTCCGCGGCGGCGAGGCGAATTCCCACAAGGCCAAGGGCTGGGAGAAGGTCACCGACGCGGTGATCCGCGCGGTGGCCGAGCGACCCGACCCGGCCGTCTTCGTCCTCTGGGGCAACTACGCCCAGAAGAAGATCCCGCTGATCGACCAGGACCGCCATGTGGTGGTCAAGGGTGCGCACCCCTCGCCGCTCTCCGCCAAGAAGTGGTTCGGCTCCCGCCCCTTCACCCAGATCAACGATGCCGTGGCCGCGCAGGGTCACGAGCCGATCGACTGGCGGATCCCGGACCTGGGCCTGCCGGCGACCCGGTCGAAGGCCGGGGCCCGCGCCTGAGCGGGATTGCCCGTGGCTGCGGCTAGCGTCTGAGTGACCGAAACAGGCCGGGCGGTGACCAGGGGAGATCTCTGCAGTGGAGCAGCGGGAAGTGTCGGGGGACGCCGTCATGACCAGGATCGGACAGGCGATCATGCTGCTCCACGCCGGGGACAGGGAAGAGGCCCGCAACCGGTTCGGGATCATCTGGTCCGAGATCGGTGAGTGCGGCGATGCCCTGCACCTCTGCACCCTCGCCCACTACATGGCCGGCACCCAGGACGATCCCGGGGACGAGCTGGCCTGGGACCTCCGGGCACTGACGGCAGCGGAAGGCCTGACCGGGGAGGTGGTCACGGACCCGGACGCGGAGCACAGGGACACACCCGCCGTGCGGGCCCTCGTCCCTTCGCTGCATCTCAATCTGGCGGGGGACTATCTGAAGCTGCAGCGCTTCGAGGCCGCCCGGACCCACCTGGACCGGGCCTGGGAGGCCGTCGGGGTCCTGGAGGACGACGGCTACGGCGGAGGGGTCCGAGCCGCCATCGGGCGCATGGAGCAGCGCATGCGGGGGAGCGCGCCCGGCGAGTGACGCGGCCGGCACCCCGCGGGATGCCCTGCCGCGTCACTCACGCGCCGGTCGCGCCGTCGATCCGTTCCCGTACGAGGTCGGCGTGGCCGTTGTGCCGCGCGTACTCCTCGATCATGTGCGTGTAGATCCAGCGGAGGCTGAAGGGCTTGCCCCGCTTGCCCACGCCGACGGACAGGTCGTCGAGCCCGACCTTCGCGGCGTTGGCCCGGGCCGCCTCGATCTCCGCCAGCCAGGTGGTCCTGGCCTCTTCCCAGGTGTCCTCCTCGGTGAGATGGAACTCCCCGTCCGGGTCCTCGTCAGTCCCGTAGATGGGCGGCAGTTCCTCACCGGCCAGCACCTCGCGGAACCATCCGCGCTCGTTCTCGGCCAGGTGCCGCACGAGGCCGAGCAGGGTGAATTCCGACGGGGGCACGGACGCCTCCCGCAGCTGGGCGTCGGTGAGGCCCGCGCACTTCATGGCCAGGGTCTCGCGATGGTAGTCCAGCCACCCCTCCAGCATCGTGCGCTCGGCGGCGTCGATGGCGGGCACGGACCGTTCGTCTGTCGTCATGGGGGCCATCGTCGCGCATCGATGATCAACGGCGCCACGGTTCAGCCGGTCCCGGTCCCGAGCATTCCCCGCAGCAGTTCGGCGCAGCCGGTGCGCAGTTGGGCCTCGGTCGGTACGGCCCGGCGGTAGGACCCCACGGCGCACGCGAACATCATCCCCTCCGCCCACGCCACGAGCGACAGCGCGTGACGTTCCGGCTCGGAAGACCCCGCGGCGGCCATCAGCGCGACCAGCGGTTCGCGGAACCGCCTGCCCGCCTCGTCGTAGAACACCCGGAGCCCGGGGCGCCTGGTGGCCTCCAGAGCCAGCTCGTAGCGGCACACCAGAAGTTCCGTGCTGCCGGTCAGATATCGGTGCAGCGCGTGTGCGAGCCCCGCGGCCATCAGGTCCGGACCGCCGCCCGCGGGCAGTTCCCCCGGGGCGAGCACCCGGCCTTCGAGCTCCGCGAGCCGGCGCACGGCGGCTTCCAGCAAGGCCTCCCGGGTGCGGGCGTGGTTCGACGTCGAACCCTGGGGAAGCCCGGCCCGCTCGTCCACGGCCCGGTGGGTGAGGCCCCTCATGCCGCGTTCCGCGAGGAGTGCGAGCGCGGCGTCGGCGATCAGCTCGGAGCGGGACTGCCTGGGCGGCGGGGCGCCGCCTGCGGGTGTGGAGCGTGTGGGCATGAGGTCAATCTACCGCTGTCACTACACCTGTAGTACGGTGAGGTTGTTACTACAGGTGTAGTGCCAAGGAGGATCGGTCATGGCGACATCCCTAGCGGTGGTCATCGGCAGCGGGATCGGGGGACTCACAGCCGCCGCAGCGCTGCACCGGAGCGGTTGGCAGGTCACCGTGCTGGAGCGCGCCGCCTCACTCGAACCCGTCGGCGCGGGCATCAGCCTCGCCCCCAACTCCCAGCGCGCCCTCGACGTCATCGGGCTCGGGGACGAGGTCAGGTCCCTCGCCGCCTGGCAGGGCGACGGGGGGATGCGTACGCCGTCCGGGCGCTGGCTCGCCCGTACGGACAGCGCCGCCGCGGCCGAGCGGTTCGGCGGGCCGCTGGTCCTGCTGCACAGGGCCGCGCTCATCGACCTGCTCCGCGCCCGGATCCCCGAGTCCGCCGTGCACACCGGCACACCGGCGCAGCTTGTCGCGCCGGGCCGCGCGGACGGCCGCCGGGCCGTGGTCAGGACACCCTCCGGGGACATCGAGGCCGATCTGGTGGTCGGTGCCGACGGCATCGGCTCCGAGGTGCGCACCACGCTCTTCCCGCGCCATCCCGGTCCCTCGTACAGCGGCTTCACCACCTGGCGCGTCATCTCCCCGGGACTCGGCCACACCTTCAGTTCGCACGAGACCTGGGGCCGCGGCGCGCTGTGGGGCAGCCACCCCCTGAAGGACGGCGGGATCTACGCCTACGCCGCGGCGGCCGTCCCGGCGGGAGCACGGGCCGCCGACGACGAGAAGGCGGAGCTGCTTCGCAGGTACGGCGACTGGCACGACCCGATCCCCGGGATCATCGCCTCGGTCGAGCCGGACCAGGTACTGCGCCACGACGTGTACCAGCTGGCGGCTCCGCTGCCCTCCTTCCACCAGGGCCGCACCGTGCTCGTCGGTGACTCCGCGCACGCCATGGTGCCCTTCCTCGGCCAGGGCGGTAATCAGGCCATCGAGGACGCCGTCGTGCTCGCCCACCACGTCGCACCGGACGGTGACCTGGGCGCGGGCCTGGCCGCCTACAGTGCGGCCAGGTTGCCCCGCACGACGGCGATGGTCCGCAAGGCGGCGCAGGTCTCCCGCATGACCAGGCTGTCCGGAGCGCCGGCTGTCGCCCTGCGGAACGGCCTGATGTCGGCGGTCTCCCGGCTCGGCCCGGGTCTTGTCCTGCGGACCTTCGACGGCATCTGCGACTGGCAGCCGCCGCAGCGCACGTATGCTGCCGGGACCAGGGAAGGGCAGAGCACGCGACCGTGACAAGGCCCTGGTCAAGGCGACAGGGAGAACCTCGTGAAGGTCGGCTGCATCGGGCTCGGAGACATCGCGCAGAAGGCGTATCTGCCGGTACTGACGACCCTGCCCGGCGTCGAGCTGCATCTGCAGACCCGCACCCCGGCCACGCTCGAAGCCGTGGCCGCGGCCCACCGGATCCCGGCGGCGCGGTGCCACGAAGATCTCGATTCCCTCCTGGCCCAAGGGCTGGACGCCGCCTTCGTGCACGCGCCGACCGCCGCGCACGGCGAGATCGCCGGCCGGCTGCTCGAAGCGGGCGTCCCCACCTACGTCGACAAGCCGCTCTCGTACGAGATCGCCGAGTCCGAGCGGCTGGTGGCCCTCGCCGAGGAGCGCGGTGTCTCACTCGCCGTCGGATTCAACCGCAGGCTTGCCCCGTCGTACGCGCAGTGCGCCGAGCACCCGCGCGAGCTGATCCTCCTGCAGAAGAACCGGGTGGGGCTGCCCGAGGACCCGCGCACCATGGTGCTGGACGACTTCATCCATGTCGTCGACACCTTGCGCTTCCTGGTCCCCGGCCCGGTGTCCAACGTGGTCGTGCGGGCTCGGATCGCCGACGGGCTCATGCACCATGTGGTGCTCCAGCTGTCCGGCGACGGATTCACCGCGATCGGGATGATGAACCGGCTCAACGGATCGACGGAGGAGATCCTCGAGGTCTCGGGGCAGGACACCAAGCGGCAGGTCCTCAACCTCGCGGACGTCGTCGACCACAAGGGGCAGCCGACCCTGCGGCGCCGCGGCGACTGGGTACCGGTCGCCCGACAGCGCGGGATCGAGCAGAGCGTCCTGCTTTTCCTGGACGCGGTGCGGTCCGGAGAGGTGCTCAGCGCCCAGGACGCTCTGGAGACCCACCGGCTGTGCGAGCGGGTGGTACGGGACGCGTCGGAGCAGGCGTCCTGAAGGACCGCAGCCCCACCGTGCCGAGGAAGACGGCCAGCACCGCCAGCGCGCCGTAAACGGGCCAGGCGCCCAGCCGGACGTAGAGAGTGGTGCCCTGGGCAAGCGGTACGTCGTACACGGCGGCCTCGCTCGCGTCCGTACCGAGCGGTGCTCCCACCCGTTCGCCGAGCGGGCCGTGCACCGCGCTCACGCCCGTGAGCGTGGCGTGCACCATCGGACGGCCCGCCTCCGCCGCCCGCAGCGCCCCGAGCGAGGCGTGCTGCGCGGGGGCCCAGCTGTGCTGGAACGTCGAGGTGGACGACTGGGCGACCAGCAGCTGGGCTCCGTCCTTCGTCAGCTGCCGGCTCATGTCGGGGAACGCCGACTCGAAGCACACCAGAGGGCCCACCCGCAGCCCGTCCGGCAGGTCCATAACCACGGGGCCGCTGCCACGCAGCCGGTCCTCGCCCGCCGCCTTGCCCACCGAGGTCGCCCAGCCGAGCAACGCGCGGGCCGGGACGTACTCGCCGAACGGCACCAGGCGCATCTTGTCGTAGCGGTCCCCCGTCGGGCCGTCCGGGCCCACCAGCACCGCGGACTTGAAGATCCCGATGCGGTCGGGGCCGTCCGCGCGCCGGGCGTCCATGTTGACCAGCACATCGGCCCCGACCAGACGCGACAGAGCCGCGACGCGGTCCGCCGTCGCCCGGCTCCGGGACAGGTCGACGCCCACACTGCTTTCGCCCCACACCACCAGGTCCACGTCCTGGCCCGCCAGGGCGCGGGTCAGTTCCTCGCCCCGCGCGAAGCGCCGGTCGATGCTGCCCGGGCCCTCGACGACGCCCGGCTGCACAACGGCGATCCGGGTCGTACCGGCCGCCTCGGGCCGCGGCGCCCAGATGGCCGTCGCGCCCACGCCGACCGCGCCCGTCACCAGACACGCGGTCGCGGCCGTGCGGGCCGCCGGTACGGCCAGCAGCAGCGCGACCGCTGTGTTCACGGCCACCACACCCAGACTGACCAGCCACACGCCTCCCACCGAGGCGACGCGCAGCGCCGGTGCGACGTCCCACTGGCTTGCGCCCAGCAGCCCCCACGGGCCGCCGAGCCCCTCCCAGGAGCGGACCAGTTCGATCATCAGCCACCCGGAGGGCACCACGGCCACAGCGGCCACGGAGCGGCGGACGGACGGCGAGCCCCCGAGAAGCCGGGCCACGAGCAGGCCCCAGGGAGCCCAGAGCAGTCCTAGCAGAGCGGCGAGCACCACGATGAACACATGAAGACTCGGCATCAGCCAGTGGTGCACGGCGAGCATGAAGCCCATGCCGCCGAGCCAGCCGTCGACCGCCGCACGGTGCCCTGTCTCCGCCGACCGGATCAGCAGCAGCCAGGGCACCAGGGCGACGTAGGCCATCCACCAGAGCGAGGGCGCGGGAAACGCCAGGGCCGGCAGAGCGCCCGCGCACAGAGCGGCGGCGCCACGCCCGGTACGGGAACGCAGCAGCCTCTCGTACGGCCGTGCGCCGCCTTCGTCCGCCCGCCCGGCGCGAAGCCGCCCGCCCCACATCGGCATGCATCTCCTCCTCGCCGGTCCTGTGCTTGATCCCAGTGTGGTGCAGAAGATCAGCAGCGCACAGGGGGCGTGCCGCGGTCACCCGGGGCGCCCGTGCGCGGTCACCGGCCGTGGATCAGCCGGCCGCGGCCCCGGGGGCGTACCGCCATTTCCGCTGCGCCGTGACGTTCCGGATCCGCCAGCCCTGGTCCGTGCGCCGCAGCTCGAAGACGTAGCGGCCACCGGTGACCAGGGCCGGAGCCGTCTCACCGTCCCAGGCTTCCGGGCCCGTCGGGCTGAGGTAGTCGGCCCGCACCTGCGCCAGGTCACCGGGATAGCCGCCCAGATCCTGGAGGTCGAGGCGCCGGTTGACGATCAGATGCTGGCGGGCGGGGAAGAGCGCGAGGCTCTCCGCCAGCCACCGTACGGCCTCGGCGGCAGGCCCCTCCGCCCCGCCCGCACCGCGGTAGTCGGCGCGCCCGTCCGGTGTGAACAGTGCGCCGTAGTCCTCCCAGGCGCCGTCGTCCACCGCCACGGCGTAATCGGTGATCACTGCATCGATGGAGAGCCGGTCCATCACCGTCGCGAGAGCCACGCGCTGTGTCATCGCCCAAGTCTCGGTCGTCGGGGGCGGCAGGCCAAGAGCCGCGCACGCCCGTGACCCGGACGGGGCGGCCGGTGGTGTCAGGTGGGGACGACGGCCACCGGACCGAGAGCGTGCGTCACCGTCGTCTGCGCGACCGGGGAGAGGCCGAGCCCGAGGGACTCTCCGCCCTTGCGCCGTCCGACCACGGTCAGTGCGGCGGTGGCCGAGGCCGTGACCAGAGTGCGCGACGCCGAGCCCCGTACAGGCTCGCGCACGACGTCCACCTGCGGGTACTTCTCGCGCAGGCCCGCGGTGAGTTCGGCGAGGGCCCGCTCCGCAGAGTCCGCCGCCGCCTCGCTGTCGAAGACGGGGCCGCCGGACAGCATGGACGAGAACATCGTCCACCCGTGCACGAGCCGCAGCCGTCCGCCCGGTCTGGAGGCGGCGGCCTCGAAGGCGAAATCGAGGACCGTTCCGCTGCTCTCGTCCGCGGCGACCCCCGCGACGACGTCCGGGAAGCTGTCCGCCGGCTCGGCCTCGCTCTCGTCCGTCCGGCCGGTGTGGACGACGACGACCGGGCATTGGGCCATCGAGGCGGTGGCCAGGCTGTTGGAACCGGTCATCAGCGAGCGGAATCCGCCGAGACCACGGGATCCGACGACCACCATCGAGGCGTCACGGCTGAGTGAGGTCAGCGCCGCCGAGGGGAAGTCCAGCGGGGCAAGCGTCGAGGTGGGCAGCTCAGGAGCGAGCCGGGAGGTCCGCAGAACGGCCTGCGCGAGCAGCTCCTCGGCCTCCCGCAGCCCTCTCTCCTCCTCCGTACGCCGGGTGGGCGGCCGGACATGCACGATCAGCAGGGGCAGACCGCTGCGCACAGCTTCACCGGCGGCCCAGTCGAGCGCCTCCCAGCTGTGCGCGGAACCGTCCACCGCGGCGATCACGGGAAGGTCGTCGGCGGTCATGCGGGCCTCCAGGGCTGTCGGAGAACTCCCGGGCCGGGGCGGGGCCGCCCCGACTCGCGATTATGACCCGATAGTGTGCCGGAGGCCCGGCGGGCCTCACCGGCGTACGCGGACGACTGTGCAGGGGACGTAACCACGCTTGATCGTCCGGCGTGACACACGGGAAACGGACGTTTCGTACTGTCGCGACATCAGCGTCCCCCATGAAAGGCCGCCCATGACCGTGCCGAATCCGCAGCCGGACACTCCCGCCCAGGTGCGGACGGTCTGCTCGTACTGCGGTGTCGGCTGCGGGATGCTCCTCGACATCGGCAGGGGCCCCGACGGGCGGCGTACGGTCCTGAAGGCCACGGGCGACAAGGCGCACCCCGCGAACGGCGGGCGGCTCTGCACCAAGGGGGCGACGAGCGCCGAGATGCTGGCCGCCCCCGGCAGGCTGACGACGCCCCTGGTGCGGGCGGACCGCAGCGAGGAGCCCGCACCGCTGCCCATGGAGACCGCGGTCAAGGAGACCGCGCGGCGGCTCCGCGCGATCGTGGACGAGCACGGGCCCGACGCGCTGGCCCTCTACGTCTCCGGGCAGATGACGCTGGAGGCGCAGTACCTCGCCAACAAGCTGGCCAAGGGCTTCGTCCGCACGAGCTGGATCGAGTCCAACTCCCGGCTCTGCATGGCCAGCGCGGGCAGCGGCTACAAGCTCTCGCTGGGCGCCGACGGCCCGCCCGGCTCGTACGAGGACTTCGAGCACGCCGACACCTTCTTCGTCATCGGCTCGAACATGGCGGACTGCCACCCCATCCTCTTCCTCCGTCTCATGGAGCGGGTGAAGGCCGGCGCGAAACTCATCGTGGTCGACCCCCGGCGCAACGCCACCGCCGACAAGGCCGATCTGTTCCTGCAGATACGCCCGGGCACTGACCTGGCTCTGCTCAACGGCCTCATGCACCTCCTCGTCGAGAACGGCCACACCGACCCGGAGTTCATCGCCGAGCACACCGAGGGCTGGGAGGCCATGCCCGGCTTCCTGCGGGACTACCCGCCCGCCGCGGTCGCGGAGATCACCGGCATCCCGGAGGCGGACATCCGCCTCGCCGCCCGCTGGATCGGTGAGGCGGGCGAGTGGATGAGCTGCTGGACCATGGGCCTCAACCAGAGCACGCACGGCACCTGGAACACCAACGCCCTGATCAATCTGCATCTGGCCACCGGAGCCATCTGCCGCCCGGGCAGCGGCCCCTTCTCGCTCACGGGCCAGCCCAACGCCATGGGCGGCCGGGAGATGGGCTACATGGGCCCGGGCCTCCCCGGCCAGCGCGCACTGCAGTCCGACGACGACCGCGCCTACGTCGAGGAGCTGTGGGGCGTCGAGCCGGGGACCCTGCGCACGGACGCGGCGGGCATCGGGACCGTCGACATGTTCCGGCGCATGTCGGACGGCGGGATCAAGGCCTGCTGGATCATCTGCACCAACCCCGTGGCATCCGTGGCCAACCGCCGGACCGTCATCGAAGGGCTCGAAGCGGCGGAGTTCGTCGTCACCCAGGACGTGTTCGCCGACACCGAGACCAACGCGTACGCCGATGTCGCCCTGCCCGCCGCGCTGTGGGGCGAGGCAGAGGGCGTGATGATCAACTCGGAGCGGAATCTCACGCTCGGCAGGCAGGCCGCCGATCCGCCGGGGGAGGCGTGGCCGGACTGGCGGATCATCGCGCGCATCGCCTGCGAGATGGGGTACGAGGACGCCTTCGCCTACAGCAGCGCCGAGGAGGTCTTCGAGGAGATCAAGCGGGCACACAATCCGAAGACCGGATACGACCTGCGCGGAGTCACCTACGAACGGCTGCGCCGGACCCCCGTCCAGTGGCCCAGCGCCGCCCCGGACGGGCCGGACCGCAACCCGGTCCGCTACCTCAACGACGGCGTCAGCCAGACCCTCGCCGTACGCCCCGACGGGAGCGTGCCCCGGCTGGCCTTCCCCACGGCGAGTGGCCGTGCGGTGTTCTTCGGCCGCCCGCACATGCCCGCCGCCGAGATGCCCGACGACGACTTCCCCTTCGTGCTCAACACCGGCCGCCTCCAGCACCAGTGGCACACCCTGACGAAGACCGGGAAGGTCGCCAAGCTCAACAGGCTGAACCCCGGTCCCTTCGTGGAGATCAACCCGCAGGACGCGGCAGCCCTCTCGATCTCGGACGGCGACTCGATCGAGGTCGCCTCACGGCGCGGCCGGGCCGTGCTGCCCGCTGTCGTGACCGACCGGGTGCGGCCGGGGGACTGCTTCGCGCCGTTCCACTGGAACGATCTCTTCGGCGAGTACCTCAGCGTCAACGCCGTCACCAACGACGCCGTCGACCCGGTGTCCTTCCAGCCCGAATTCAAGCTCTGCGCCGTGACGTTGGTGAAGGTCTCAGCCGTCGTACCGGCCGTCACCCCGGCGCCCGCCGATGCCTCCGTCCCGGCAGCCGTGGACGTCGCAGCCCCCGTCGCAGCACTCGCCGGGGTGTTCGGGATCGCGGACACGGCCCCGCCCGTACTGGCGGAACACGAGCGGCGCTACCTGTCAGGATTCCTCGCGGGACTCGGGACCCGGTCCGCCGGCACCCCCGTACTTCCGGCTCACGCGCCGTTCGAGCCGGACCACGCACTGTGGGTCAACGGGGTCCTGGCCGGGATGTTCTCCCGCGTGCCCGGCGATGCCGCAGGACGCCCGGAACCCTTGGGGACGGCGCAGGCACCGGACACCGAATCCGGCAGGCAGCTCGTGGTCCTGTGGGCGTCGCAGACCGGAAACGCGGAGGAGGTCGCCTCGGCCGCAGCCCGGCGGCTGACCGCCGGAGGGCGCAAGGCGACCCTCATCGGGATGGACGACAGCCCTCTGGAGAGCCTCCCGCGCACAGCCGATCTGCTCGTCGTCACCAGTACGTTCGGCGACGGCGACGCCCCGGACAACGGCTCCGGATTCTGGGAGTCGCTCAACGCGCCCGACACGCCCCGGCTGGACGGAGTGCGCTATGCCGTACTGGCCCTCGGGGACTCCTCGTACGACGACTTCTGCGGGCACGGCAGGCGGCTCGACGAGCGCTTCGGTGAACTGGGCGCCGTCCGGCTCGTCCCTCGCACGGACTGCGAACCGGACTACGAGGAGCCGGCCGGGCAGTGGCTCGACGAGGTGTTCGCCGCGCTGGGCGCCCCGGCCGCCCCCGTCGAAGCGTCCCCCCTCGTCGATCCCACCGCCCCCGCCGCTCCGTCCTTCGCGGCCCGCTCCGACCGCACAGCGACCGGCCGCCTCGTGGGCAACAAGCTGCTCAGCCTTCCCGGCGCCACCAAGGAAGTACGTCAGTTCACCTTCGACACGCAGGACAGCCCCGTACCGCTCGTGTACGAGGCGGGGGACGCACTCGGTGTGGAAGCACTCAACTGCCCCGGTCTCGTCGCGGAATGGCTCGCCGTCACCGGACTGGACCCCGCGGACCCCGTCGCCGTGCCCGGCGCCGGGTCCGTGCCCCTGGGCGAGGCTCTCCACCGCCACCTCGACATCGCCCGGATCACTCCTGGGCTGCTCCGCCTGGTCGCGGAACGCACCCACGACCGCACCCTCAAGAAGCTGCTTCGTCCCGACAACAAGGGCGAACTCGCGCAGTGGACCTGGGGCCGGCAGGCCGTCGACGTCATCGCCGAACACTCCGCCCGCGCCACCGCGGCCGAGTGGACCGGGGCACTCACGCGCCTGCGGCCGAGGCTGTACTCCATATCCTCCAGTCCGCTCACCGACCCCGGCCTGGTGCGTCTCACCGTCTCCGTCGTCCGCTACGAGAACCGGCACGGCGCCGTCCGCAAGGGAGTGGCCTCCACATTCCTCGCCGACGCGGAAGCGGGCAGCCCCGTCCCCCTCTTCGTCCAGCGCGCCCCGCACTTCCGTCCGCCGGCCGACCCGGCCACCCCCACGATCATGGTCGGCCCCGGCACAGGAGTGGCCCCGTTCGTCGGATTCCTCGACGAACGGCGGGCCCTCGGCCACCGCGCCGCCAACTGGCTGTTCTTCGGCGAGCAGCGCGAAGCCACCGACTTCTACTACCGCGACGAACTCGACTCCCTGCGTCGCGACGGCACCCTCACCCGGCTGGACACGGCCTTCTCCCGCGACCAGCGGGCCAAGATCTACGTGCAGGACCGGATGCGGGAGCACGGGGCCCAGCTGTGGTCCTGGCTCCAGGAAGGCGCCCACTTCTACGTCTGCGGCGACGCCTCCCGGATGGCCAAGGACGTGGACCGGGCGCTGCGGGACATAGCCGTGGCCCACGGCGGACTCCAGGAGGACGCCGCCGCCGTGTACGTCAAACAGCTGGGCGCGGACAAGCGGTACGTCCGCGACGTGTACTGACTTCAGTTCCCCGACACGGCCGCGCTGAAGGCCGGGAGGTACGCGGACTCGTGGCCCTCGGCCGTCGGGTGGACGTTCGTGCTGCTGATCCACGCGGCGCTCGTGCAGATCTCGTGCCCCGCGAAGGCCGGCCGGCCGTCCGCGAAGGCGAACCCGGCGGCCTCCGCACGGTCCGCGATCGTCTCGTTGAGCAGATCGGAACCCTGGTTGACGGCCGTGCGCTTGGCGGAGCTGAGCCCACCGAGGCAGAGGCCGCCCTCCTTGTAGAGGTGCGGGTATCCGATGACGACGACCTCGGCGTGGGGCGCCCGGGCACGGACGGTCGCGTAGAGGCCGTCCAGCTCGCCCGGCAGCTCCGTCACGACGTAGTCCCCGGCCGTCCTCAGGGCCCGTTCGCAGGCCGACTGCGTGGAGTACTGACAGCTGAGCATGGTCGAGGCGAATCCGGAGTCGTTGCCCCCGATGCTCAGGCTGATCAGGGTGGTGTCCTCGTCCAGCTCGCCCACCTGGTCGCTGAGCACATCGGGGATCTTCGCACCGCCGCAGGCGACGAAGGCGAACGAGGCCGGGTCGTTGGCGTCGGCCCAGAGGGCGGGGTAGGCGTTGCGGCTCCGCGTGCACGCGACGTCGGAGTAGCTGCCGGCGCCGGTGCCGGAAGCGTACGAGTCGCCGAGGGCCACGTAGTTCACGTCGGCTGCCTCCGGGGCGGCTGCCGCCGTGGACATGGTGACCGAGGCGATTGCGAGGGCCAGCAGTGCGGCACCGGCGGTACGGGGCATAGGCATGGGGTTCTCCGTGGTGTGGGAGGGAACGCGGCCGGTGCACGGCTGCCGCGTGACACCGACGGCCGTGACCACGCCCAACCTCCCGCCCCCGCGCCCGCGCGTCATCGGTGAAATGACTGACTCCCGGACGATCTGCCGGGCGAACTTCCGGACTGGCGCCAGGACATGCCCCCGATTCTGCCGCCGCCCACGACCGCACTCGACGCTCGCCGGTCAGTCGACCTTGCTCGCCTCTCGCACCCCCGCCGCCGGCGTCCGCGTCACCTCGAAAAGCTCTCCGCGACGCCTCAGCACCAGCTCCACGACCACGGCGGACAGGCAGAGAAGCGCCGCGAGCACAGAGAAGACGGGGAAGATCGCGGTGTCGCTCCAGAGGGTCGCGCCGATGCCCACGAGGAGCGTGGGCGTGATGAGCGCGCCGTACGCGAGCAGATAGAACGTCGACATGACGGCCCCGCGGTGCTCGGCTGGGATGTGTGCGGTCAGGTGGCGCAGGGAGCCGCCGAAGGCCAGTCCGTAGGCACCGCCCTGGAGTGCGACGGTGACGATGATGACGACGGCGTTGCCGGTCGCGAAGCCGCCCACCCCGGCCAGCATGAGCACGGCGAGCGCCGTGTCACCGACGAGCGCGACCGTGCGGGCCGGGAAGCGACCACTGACGACTTGCGCGAAGGCGGCGGCGAGGGTCACGGCCGCGATGACGACGCCACCGAAGAACGGCCCGTCGATGTCGGCGGCGTGGGAGGCGATCGAGGGTTCCAGCGAGAAACAGACCCCTAGCACGGCCCAGGCGGCGCCGGCACCGATCGCGGCGAAGACGAAGCGCCCGCGGATCTCCTTGGGCACGTGCGGGCGCGGGACCCGCAGGGGCGCGGTACCGGCCGAGGGGTGCGGCTCACGCATCACGACGAGGAGGACGAGCAGGACGAGGGCGATGAGCGCGTCGGCGAGATAGGGCAGGAGCAGGGGGTGGAAGTGGGTCTGGGCGAGGGCCGCGGTGCCGAGCGCCGCGGCGGCGATGCCCACGTTGAACGCGATGGCGGTGAGCGTCCCGCTCCGCGCCGCCCGCTCCGGGCTCACGTCCAGCAGAGCGGCCCCTCCGACGACGACTATCGCGCCGATTCCCGCACCGTTGAGCATCCGGGCCACGACGAGATACCCGGGCCCTGCGGCGAAGACGAAGACGGCGAGCCCGGCAAGCAGCAGGAGGACGGCGACGAGGAGCACGGGCCGGCGGCCGTACCGGTCGGACAGGGCCCCGGAGACAAGGATCGCGATGACCGCCACTGCCCCGTACGCGGCGAAGACGACCGTGGTCAAAATGGGCGGGTAGTCCCACTTCTCGGCGTACACGGAGTAGAGCGGTGAGGGGATGGCGGAGGTCGCCTGCCCGAGCATGAGGAGGACGAGGAGGGTCGCGTAGCTCCATGACTGGGGGCGGCGGTCCCGGGAGAGTACCTGCACAAGGACTCCTGGTAAGTTTGATCCAGATCGTACTTCGAGGATGCTAGGGAGAAGTACGATGCTCGTCAAACTTGGAGTTGTCGGATGCCGTCCTGGGAGACCCCACCGGACCAGTTGCCGCCCGTCGGCAGCGTTCAGAAACTGCTGCGCGCCCTCGCGGACCCCGTACGCCTGGAAATGGTCCGCCGTCTGGCGACGCACCCCGCCGCCGAAGCCCCTTGCTCGGAGCTCTATGAGGCCTTGAGCAAATCCACCGCGACGCACCACTTCAAGATCCTGGTGGAGGCGGGCGTCCTTCACCCGGTCATGGTCGGCCCCTCCCGCGGTCACCGCCTCCGTCGTACCGCCCTGCAGAAAGCGGTGCCAGGCCTGCTGGACGCGCTGATGGGGGCTCTGGCGCGAGAGGGCTGACGGGGTTTGGGGGTTCCGCGCATTCCGGGTGGGACGGTGGCCGACTGGGGGTGACTGGCGCCGAGGCGGTGGCCTGCCGGGGCGGTACCGCGCGGGGCGTGTGGCCCTGCGGCGCGGCGCTTGTCATCGGCGCCCGCGCCGCCGCACGCGAGGCTGCTGGTGGCGCGCCGTGGTGGCCGACGG